>DASQPR010000752.1:0-3313 GCA_035643815.1 Micromonosporaceae bacterium
CAGCATCGCCATCGGGCGATCCGCGGCCGCGCGATTCGAGCCCGCGCCATCCGCGGTTACGCGATCCCGTTCAATGAGGTCTTCGAGCTTGCCGCCGCGTACGTCGTCGACCAGCGCGAGATCCGCGGGATACAGCGCGCGGCTCCGATCGATGAGGCGCACCACCGGCGTTCCGACCCCGATCGCGACGAGCCGCTGGTACGCCGCCTCGAAGAGGTCAATCCCGCTCGCATCGACGAACGGGTCGTCCGGATCGGGCGGCGGCGCAACCGGCCAGAAGTTCTCGTCCGGATGCCAGACGTAGAGCGCGATGGTGGCGGCGTCATCAAGCGTGAGCCGGTAGACGCCTTTCTTGCTGCCGCTGGTGAACCGCTCGATGCCCACGACTCGCCGGTCCGTTCCCAGCTGTGCTCTTACCAGGTCAGCGAGGTCGTCCGGTGCCACGAACTTGCGCGTCGAGGTCACGGCCGCCTCCATGCTTCGGTTGGATGTGGCCGACCGACGTTACGGAGCGTCCGGTGTGTCCACAACCGGATAATCGACGAGCGCCAGACTGCGTCGCCATAACTCCGTCCGGGCGGCCGCGACGTACGCCTGCGGGTTGGCGCGCGTCTCATTCGTACGGTCGAAGAACCGGCCGGTGACCGCCGACAGAGCGGGGTCCGACACCAATCGCCGTGTCGACATGACCCCGGTGTCGAGCGCGTCGACGCTGTAGCCGAGCTCTCGCAGCACCATCTTCGTCGGCATGTACGTCGCCGGGTGCAGGCTATTTACGGTGACTTCGTCGGCCGGCACGCGACCGGCGAGCTCGAAGCCGGACATGATCTGGGCGAGCTTGCTCTGCCCGTACGCCCGGGTGCCCGAGTAGTCGCGTTCGAGCATGAGGTCGTCGAAGTCGAGCGGCGCCTGGCCGATCGACGCGACGTTGACGATGCGGGCCGGTGTGCCGACACCGGAGCCGGTCTGGCGCAGCAGCGGTAGGAGTTCCAAGGTGAGCAGGAAGCCGGCCAGATAGTTCACCGCGAGCCGAAGTTCGTAGCCGTCGGCGCTCGTCCTGCGTTCGCGCCCCTCGGGTTCGCCCGAGCCGATGCCGGCGTTGCTCACGAACACGTCAAGGCGATCGGTCTCCCGCCGCACCTGGTCGGCGAGCCGCCGCACCTGGTCGAGATCGGCCAGGTCGGCGAGTACGGTCGCCGGTCGCCGCGCGCCACGCGTGGCCGCCACCCGATCCGCGACGTCGGCCAGCCGGGCAGCGTCACGTCCGTGCAGGATCAGACGCGCGCCATCGGCGGCGAGCCGTTCGGCCAGGGCGCGACCGAGTCCATCCGTCGCGCCGGTGATGAATATCGTCCGTTCCTCACTCATGCGATCCACGCTCATGTCGTTGTCCTCGCTTTCGTTGCACAGCCATCGCATTCATCTTCGGTGGTATGCCGGTACCACGCGGCGATAGTCGGATGCGCGTGTGGGCAGTTTCGATCATGCTGTCGGCGTGCGCAGCCCAACGCAACGCGACGTGGATCGCGGGTACGTGCTCGCCGCGGCCGCGACCGCGTTCGGCGACGCCGCAACGGTCGTCGACGCCGAACCCTTTACCGTCGGAAGCTTCGGCAGCGTCTGGCGCGTCGAATTGGCCGATCGTGGGCCGGTCGTTCTGAAGATCAGCGCCACCCCCGATGCCGGCTTGCTCACGTACGAGCGAGGCATGCTGGCCGAGGAAGCGAACTATCTGCGTACGGCCGCGGCCGGCGCACCTGAGCTGCCCGTCGCGCGGGTCCTGCACCAGACCCAGGACTGGCTCTTCATGACGTTGCTGCCGGGCACTCCCCTGCCCTTCCTGCCGCCCGACACCGACACCACCCGCGTACGGCAGGAATGCGGCGCGGCCATCGCCCGCTTGCATCGTGTCAGCGGCGACCTGTTCGGTTACCCGGGCGACCGGCCGAACGCGACGAGCTGGCCGGACGCGTTCACCGCCATGATCGAGGCGATCCTGCACGACGCCGTCGTCTGGCGCGTGCACCTTCCGCTGCCACCCGACCGGCTTCGCGCGGTCGTTCGGACCCACCGCGGCCTCCTTGCCGCCGTCACCCGACCGGCCTTCGTCCATTTCGATCTCTGGGACGGCAACGTGCTGGCCACCGTCGACGGCGACGGCGCACACTTGTCCGGTCTGGTCGACGGCGAGCGCTACCTGTTCGGCGACCCAATGGTCGACCTGGCCTCCCCGGCACTCTTCGCCGACGTGCTCGATCCGCCCGGACATCCGTTCCTGTCCGGCTACACGAGCGTGACGCCGCTCACGATCGACGAAGGCGTACGGCGCCGAGTCTGGCTCTACCAGCTGTACCTCTACCTGATCATGATCGTGGAGTACCCGAGCCGGGGCATGACGCCGGGTGCCGATCCGGTCCGGTGGGCATTGCTCGGCCGCCTCGTCATCGATCTTGTCGACCGCCTGACCGGCGGCGACACCGATCCGGGACAATAGACGATCCGGGACGATAAACGTTCCGGGACAATGGACAGCAGCGATCTGAACGTGGTCGACGCCGCTGGGCTCGAAGTCGACGTCCTCGTACGCCCACCGCATCGGCCAGTCGACCTTCCAGACCAGCTTGCCGTTGCGGTGCTCACGCAGCAGGAACGTGCCGCCGTGACCGTACGAGCACGTGTAGGTCAGTTCGGTCGTCTCGTCGTCGTACGCGATCACGGTCGTCGAGTCCCGACCGCATGTGTCGCAGTACGGCTTGTACGGGTAATAGCCGGTGGCCGCGGCGCCGTCGTCGTCCGCGGCCGCGTCGTCGGCGTCCAGTTTCTGGTTCTGCTGGCCGCGCTGGCGCTGACCTCCGGCCGATGTGCCCGGCGCGCGCCCCTTCGTCCGGTAGCGATCGAGAATCGCATCGATCGTCGCGCGCTCGCGCATAGCGAGGAGCACCTCGTCGACGTACGCCCCGGACGTGTACATCTCGGTTTGGCTGATGCCGCGGTATTCGATGCCGAGATCGGCGAGCGCGGCGATCAGTGGTGCCTTGAAGTGTTCGGCCCAGTTCGGGTGTGGGCTGCCCGGCGGCGCCGGTACCCGCGACAGCGGCTTGCCGATGTGCCCAGACCAGGACGGGTCGATGCCGGCCGGCACTCGCCGGAAGCGGTCGAAGTCGTCCCACGACAGGATGTGGTCACAGGCCACGCCGCGTCGCTTGATCTCGTCGGCGACCAGATGCGGCGTCATGACCTCGCGCAGGTTGCCGAGATGGATCGGTCCGGACGGGCTGAGCCCGGAGGCAGCGACGACTTTCTTGCCCGGCGC
>DASQPR010000753.1:0-2171 GCA_035643815.1 Micromonosporaceae bacterium
GCGTCGCCCATCGCCTTCTCGGCCGCCACGCGGATTCGTTGGATCTCGAGACGACCGACCATGTACGCGAGCGCCTGGCCGGGGTCGGCGATATACCGGTCCACCTCGCTCTCGATCTCCACCGGCATGACCGGTGTGTGCTCGCGCATGTAGTCGACGGCCTGCTCGCGACTCCACCCCTTCGCGTGCAGTCCAGTGTCAACGACGAGTCGGGCGGCGCGCAGCGAGTCGGTGGCCAGCATGCCGAGCAGGGCGATGTCGTCGGAGTAGAGACCCATCTCGACCGCGAGCCGCTCGGTGTAGAGGCCCCAGCCCTCCGCGTACGCCGTGAAAGGAGCGAGGCGACGCAGCAACGGGAGACCGGTCAACTCCTGCGCGAGGGTGAGCTGGAAATGATGGCCGGGCACTGCCTCATGGAACGCCGTCGACTCGGCCTGAGGGCGGTCGCGTTCGGATGCCTCGTACGTATTGGCGAAGTAGATGCCCGGGCGACTCCCGTCGAGCGCAGGCTGCAGGTAGTACGCCGCCGGCGCGCCGGGTGCTTCGTCCGCCGGAACGGCACGTACCTCGCAGCTCTGGCTCGGCAGCCGACCGAACCAGTCGGGTGCGGCGGCCTCGGCGCGCTCGATTGCCGCGCGCGCGGCGTCGAGCAGCTCGTCGCCATCGCGCCACCGCAGCGCCAGATCGCTGCGCATCCGTTCGAAGATCTCGGCCACGTCGGTCAGGCCGAACGCGCGGCCACCGATCTCCCGATACTCCTCCTCCAGCCCCGCGATGACGTCGAGGCCGGTCTGGTGCAGCTCGTCGGCGGTGCGGTCCGTCGTCGTGTGCATCGCGATGAGCCGCGCGTAGATGGCGTCACCACCCGGCAGATGGACGAGGCCCGGATGTTCCGCATCGCGCCCGTGCGGCGCGATCTCGTCGCGCAAGACCTCGCGGTAGGCGGCGTACGCGGGGCGTACGACATCGCGGATGACGGCGTCGCGACGCTCGACGAAGGCCGCTACGTCAATGCCGCTGCCTTCGCCGGGCATCGGCTTCTTCAGCGGGTCGGACTCGCTCGCCAGATAGCGGTCGACGTGCGCGACCGCCGCGTCGACGAGATGGCGCACCGGCACGCGACCGGCCGTGACGCCCGCGCGGTGCCGATCGGCGATGGCGTCGAGCACCGCCGGGATCGCACCGAGCCGATCGATGTAGGCGTCCGCCTGCTCGAGCGTCCCGATCGGAATCATCGGCATGAAGAAGAGGATCTCCGCAGCCGGTGCAGAGAATCTGTCACTGATCGTGTATTCGACGAGGCGCGAGTCCCACTGGGTGCGCATGTCGATCGCCTGACGGATGATGACAGACCGGGTCACGCGCTGCTGCGCCGTCAGCGTCGCGGGGTCGAGCGCCTCGGCGCGGCCGGCGATCTCGTCGACACGAGCGGCCATCGTCTGCTCCGACGCCTCGCGGAAGTCGGTGAGGAGCCGGTCGCGCGGTCCCGGGAAACCGAACAGCGTCGGCACTTCCGGGTACGCGTCGAACATCGCCTCGACCATCTCGTCGGCAAGACCGTCCACTATGCTCATTCGCTCCCCCGTGGTCCTCGTCGTCGAACCGACGTTACGGCCACTACGGCGGCGTCGCCACCGGCTTTCGTGGCGCTTGGCCGAGGGGCTGGCGTTGCTAAAGCTCGCGTACGCCGGCACAGGCTCTTCGGAGGCGTCAGGCCGGATTGAGTAAACGTCAACGTCGAATGTCAACAGGGCCGTTCCGGTTCGCTGGAGCGGCCTTGAGCGACCTACTGGCGACGTCGAGCTCTTCATAGAGTCCCAGTCGCATTAGCGACTGGCAGATAGCGGTGTCGACTCGCGTGACCGCGTCGATCGGGCTGGTTAGATCGATCGGCCGATTGCCGCGAAGCGTGGCTCGGATCTCCACGGCGCTGTCACGTCGACGGACCGTGAGGGCTGTGAGCGTGACGTCGGCGTTCTTCCCGGGGTCGAAGTTCGCGGCGATCGCCGAGTGAAGCGCTGCTCGCGCGTCTTCGGGGAGACGGTCATGTGGCCAGCCAGATAGATCATCTCGACCGTCACGTCATACCTCAAGGTCTCGCCATCCATCGGTCGGTGTTTCTGCGGCGCAATATTGATGTACGGCCACGTGATGCCCGCCCAGCGTCGCAC
>DASQPR010000754.1:0-11845 GCA_035643815.1 Micromonosporaceae bacterium
AGCTTGTCCTCGTCGACCAGTTGAGTCGTCGTCTTGATGCCAACGGCCTGCAGGTAGCCCTGGAGGAAGGCGACCGCCTGCTTGACGACGGGGTCGTCGTTCGGGGCGTCGAACCGAAGGTTCATCTCCTTGTGGGTGGTCGGGTCGATCCGGTTGCCGTCGGCCCCCTTGGTGTAGCCGGCGGCGTCGAGCATCTGCCCGGCCTTCGTCGGGTTGTACTGGTAGGCGCCGTCGCCCGGGGCGTACGCCCAGTCGCTGAACACCGGCGGCATGATCGATGCGCCCACCTGGCCGTGACCCTGCAGGACCTTGTTCGTCAACCCCTTGAGGTCGATCGCGGCCGCGACCGCCTGGCGAAACTTCGGGTCGCGGCCGGCCGGGTTGCCGTTGCCGACCGGTGCGCCGTCGACCGTCGCCGTACCCGTGTTGAAGCCGAGTTCGTCGAAGCTCACGCCCTGGGCGCCGATCCGGCTGATGCCTTTCACGTTAGCGAGCTTGTCGTAGTTGCTCGGCGACAAGGCGTCGACGGCGTCGATCTCGCCCTTGCGCAACGCCTGGATCTCCGCGTCCTCGTCGTCGAACACGCGGTAGACGAGGTAGTCGATCTTCGGTGCCCCGCCCCAGTAGTTCTTGTTCGCCTTCAGCTTGATGAACTGGCCCTTGGCCCACTGCTGTATGACGAACGGACCGGTGCCGATCATCTCGGTGTTGGGGAACGTGCCGGTGTCCTTCGACGACACTTTCGACCAGATGTGCTCGGGCAAGATCGGCACAGCGCTGTTATCCATGACCGGGTCCGGTGCCTTCATGTGGAAGACGACGGTGTTCGAATCCGGCGACTCGACACTCTTGATGTTCTGCACGGAGCTCGAGTACTGAGCGTTGGCGGTGTCGTCGTTCAGGGTCCGGTTGTAGGTGTAGACGACGTCGTTTGCGGTGAACGGCTGGCCGTCCGACCACTTGACTCCCTGCCGGATCGTGAACGTCCACGTAAGTCCGTCGTCGGAGTGCGACCACTTCGTCGCGAGTCCGGGCGACGGAGTGAGGTCCTTCGCCGACAGGCCCTGCAGGTTGTCGTAGGTGTCGCCGTAGATCTCGTACGACGTCACAAGGAAGCCGGAGAACGGGTTCAATGAGTCGTCGTCCTGGAGGATTCCGATCGTGAACGTCTTACTGCCCGGGGGCACCGACGGCCCGGACGCGCTCGGGGACGCTGATCCGGCGCCACTCGCCGACGGCGACGCGGACGGATCGGCCATTGCTGGGCTCGTTGCCAGCGCGAAAACGGCCACGGCCGCCGCGCCAGCGAACATGACACGGCGCGCGTTGCGCCGGCCGCGATGGGATGTGTTCATCGGATCCTCCGTTGAATGGCTGAGTCCGGCCCACTAGCGTGCCTGCCATGCCGGACAGTACCGAACCGCCAATCGCCCCGACCGAGCCGAAGATGCGGAGTCTGCATGGCGTAGAGATCGTCGACGACTACGCGTGGATGCGGGATACGTCGGACCCTCGGTTCCTGCCATATGTGCGCGCCGAACGCGCGCACTACGACCGGATGACCGGGCACCTGACCAACCTCCGGGATGCGTTGTCTGCCGAGACAGCCCACCGCCTGGTACCGACTGATGAGTCAGTCAGGTGGCGACGTGGTAGCCAGTTCTACTACATGAAATCGGTCACCGGAAGTGAGTACGAGCAGTTCATGTCAAGCCGTAACGCAGCCGAAACCGGCCACGTCATCCTCGACGACGCTGACCTGGCCACCTCGCCGGACGGATATGTCGCCGTGGAAGTGCGCGAGGTCAGCCCGGACGGTCGTTTGTTGGCCTACGCGTACGACACCGACGGTGACGAGGTCTACGCTCTCCGATTCCGCGATATCGCGAGCGGTACGGATCTTCCGGACAAAGTGGACCGCGCATCGGAGACCGGCGCCTGGAGCAGCGACTCGTCCGTCTTCTTCTACACGGTCCACGACGACCTCTACCGGTCGTACCAGGTCTGGCGGCATGCGATCGGTACGGACAGCAGCGACGACGTCCTCGCCTACCAGGAGGACGACGCGCGCTTCGATCTCGCCATCCGGGCCACGACCTCCGGTGACTACATCGTCATCGAGATCGCGAGCCGCGACTCGGGCGAGTCGTACGTGATCGCGGCCGACCGGCCGAGCGCCGAGCCGACGCTCGTTCGCGGTCGCGAGCCGGGCATCGAATACCGCCTCGATCACGTACGGCCGGCGGAAGGCGTATCGGGATCGTTCGTGATGTCGACCAACCTCGGCGCGACCGAGTTCCGGCTCATGGCGGCGGCGGTCGAGGCGCCCGGGGAATGGCGTGAGCTGGCGGCGGGCCGCGCCGGCGAGCGGCTGGTCGCCGCGCACGCGTTCGCCGGCCATCTCGTCCTCGAACTCCGCCGCGGCGGCTTCCCGCTGCTGCGCGTCGCCGACATTGCGCCCGGTTTCACGCTCGGCGCCGAGCGAGAGATCCATGCGGGAATCGACGCCGGTCGCATCGGCCTCGCCGATCATCAGGAGTACGACGACGCCACGATCCTGGTCGAGGTCGAATCGATCATCGAGCCACCGGCCTGGTTCGACGTCAACCTGTCCACTGGGTCTCGGGTTCTGCGCAAGCGGACCGACGTGCCGGACTATGACGCAAGCGCATACCGCACCGAGCGCCGCCACGCGCCGGCTGCCGACGGCACGCTCGTCCCGGTCACGCTCGCGTGGCGTGCGGACACGCCGCTCGACGGCACCGCGCCCTGCCTGATGTGGGGCTACGGCGCCTACGAGTCGTGCGACGATCCGTGGTTCGATCCGGGCCTCGTGAGCCTCCTGGACCGTGGAGTCGTGTACGCACTGACCAGCCCCCGTGGCGGCGGCGAAAACGGCCGGCACTGGTGGCTCGACGGTCACCTGGCCGCCAAGTCGAACACATTCACCGACCACGCCGCCGTTGCGAACTGGCTCGCCGGGGCAGGGCCGTCCGCAACCGGCGGCACCGGATCAGCGGACCATGTGCCGCTGGTCGATCCGGACCGGATCGTGACCCGCGGCCTGTCCGCAGGCGGGCTGCTGCAGGCGGCGGCGCTCAACGCGGCGCCGCGGCGGTGGCGCGCGGTCGTCGCCGAAGTGCCGTTCGTGGACGTGATCGGTTCGATGTCGGACCCGTCGATCCCGCTCACGATCAACGAATGGGAGGAATGGGGCGACCCCCGCAAACCCGACCAGTTCGCGTACATGTACGCCTACTCGCCGTACGACAACCTGCCACCGAGTCCGCGGCCGCGGATGCTCGTCACGGCCGCTCTTCACGATCCGCGAGTGCTCGTCCACGAGCCGACGAAATGGGTCGCCAAGCTCCGCGCCACCGGCAAACCCGGCGACGAGCTGCTGTTCAGGGTCGAGCTCGGTGCCGGCGCGCACACCGGACCGGCCGGCCGCTACGCCCACGTCCGCTACGAGGCCGAGGTTTACGCCTTCATTCTTTCCGCAATGGGCCTCAGCGGTCTGCCGGCTTCCTGACTCAGCCAACCGTACGGGCACCCGACGGCGTGATAGGGGTAGCGCAGCGGACGCGAGGAGCCAGGCGTGCATACACAGGACCGTGCGGACTATGTGGAGTTCGTGTCGTCGCGCCTGCCCGGCCTGCGTCGGCTCGCGTACGTCCTATGCGGCGACTCGTACCACGCTGACGACGTCATCCAGGCCAGCCTGACTTCGTTGGGACCAGCCGTACGCCCGTGAACACCGACGGTCCGTTCTCCCAAGTCGGTTTGCTCTGGCACTGCTGAGCCGACATCTCTGGCGGTGCGGGAACCGTGTGGCCGGGCTCGCGCCGCTGCTCGGTCAAGATCAGCGAGGCGGCTTGTAGGGTACGGGCATGTCCGAGCTGACCGACCCCGATCTCGCGCGCGCCGTCGCCACCGTCGTCGACACCGGCGTCGGTCTTGACGAATCCGGCGTGCTGGCCGTGCTCCGCTTGCCGGACGACGAGGTTGGCGCCGCCCTCGACGCCGCGCACCAGGTGCGCATGAGGTGGTGCGGCCCGGAGGTCGAAGTCGAGGGCATCGTGTCGGTCAAGACCGGCGGCTGCCCGGAGGACTGCCACTTCTGCTCACAGTCCGGCCTGTTCACCTCGCCCGTACGCGCGGTCTGGCTCGACATTCCGGCACTCGTCGAGGCGGCGAAGCAGACCGCCGCCACCGGCGCGACCGAATTCTGCATCGTCGCGGCCGTACGCGGACCCGACGAGCGGCTGATGGCGCAGATGCGCGACGGCGTGAAGGCGATCAAGGACGCCGTCGACATTCAAGTAGCGGCGTCGCTTGGCATGCTGAACCAGACGCAGGTCGACGACCTGGTCGCGATGGGTGTGCACCGCTACAACCACAACCTCGAGACCGCCCGATCGTTCTTCCCCAACGTGGTCACCACGCATACGTGGCAGGAGCGCTTCGACACGCTGCGCATGGTCCGCGACTCCGGCATGGAGGTGTGCTGCGGCGGGATCCTCGGCCTCGGCGAGACGCTCGAACAGCGGGCCGAATTCGCCACCCAACTCGCCTCACTCGCTCCGCACGAGGTCCCGCTCAACTTCCTGAACCCGCGACCGGGCACACCGCTCGCGGACTCGACCGTCGTCGACGCTCGCGACGCGCTGCGGGCGATCGCCGCGTTCCGGCTCGCCCTGCCACGCACGATCCTCCGGTACGCCGGCGGTCGCGAGGTCACGCTCGGCGACCTGGGAACGCGCGACGGTCTGCTTGGCGGTGTCAACGCCGTGATCGTCGGCAACTACCTGACCACCCTGGGCCGCTCGGCGAATCAGGATCTCGCGCTCCTCGACGAGCTGAAGATGCCCGTGAAAGCACTGTCATCCGCCCTGTAGAAAGGACGAATCCAGTGATCGAAACAGTTGCGTGGTGTGACCGCTGTGGTGGCGCCGTCGGCGGAGACCGACACATAGCCTGCATCGCGGCGCGGGCGCTCGAACCACCCCGCTTCTGCACCGAGTGCCGGCGGCGCATGAAGGTGCAAGTGCTGCCGGACGGCTGGCGCGCGACCTGCGTCGAGCACGGGGAGCGCGTCGGCTGATCGCGTCCCGGCCTGCGCGGTTGGGAGTCTGCGCCACAGCCCCAAGATCCGTGACTTTGAAGCCGTAGTGACCTCACGCCACCAAGATCAGGCGCCTCCGGCCGCAAGGTCACGGATCTTGGGCACGCCACGTCAACGATCGAACCAGCGGCATCGGATCGCGCGCGTCAAGATTTCGTCAAGATCCGGTACGCCGGCATCAAGGCGCCGTCAGCGCACGGGGATTTCGGCCCCGGCCGCGTTTCGATCGACTTGTGTTCGACATAGCGAAACGCTGGCTCGTCGGCCGGCCCATGGGTTCCGAACGGCTCGGCGAAACGCTCCTCCCCAAGCGCCTCGCGTTGCCGGTGTTCTGCTCCGACCCGCTGTCGTCGGTGGCGTACGCCACCCAGGAGATCGTCCTCGTCCTCGCGCTCGGCGGCGTCGCGTTGCTCCATCTCGCATGGTGGGTCGCCGCCGCCGTTGCGTTGCTTCTCGTCATCGTGGTCGCGTCCTATCGCCAGACCTGCCACGCCTACCCGCAGGGCGGCGGCGCCTATGCGGTGAGCCGCGCGAACCTCGGTCGCGACGCGGCCCTCGTGGCCGCGAGTGCGCTGCTCGTCGACTACGTGCTGACCGTCGCCGTATCGGTGGCGGCCGGCGTCGACAACATCGCGTCCGCGTTCCCGTCGCTGTCGCCGTACGAGGTGCCGATCAGCATCGGACTCATTGCGCTGTTGGCCGTCATGAACCTGCGCGGCGTACGGGAGTCGGGGCGGGCCTTCGCCGTACCCACGTATGGGTTTGTTCTGATCGTGATGTCGATGCTCGGCGTCGGCCTGGTCAAGATCCTCACCGGGCATCCGGTGGTGGCCGAAAGCGCGAAGTATCCGATCGCGCCGACCACGTCGCACATCACCGGCATCGCCCTCGGTCTGTTGTTGTTGCGCGCTTTCGCATCCGGCTGCACGGCGCTGACCGGCGTGGAAGCAGTCAGCAACGGCGTGCCGAACTTCCGCAAGCCGAAGAGCCACAACGCCGCCGGCACACTCATGATCATGGGAGTTCTGGCCATCGTCATGTTCGTGGGCATCACCGCGCTCGCGATTACCTCGCACGTGCACTTCACGGATACGGCCAACGCTCACCTGATCGGCTTCCCCGCCGGTGGCACCCAACAGACCGTCATCGCTCAACTCGGCTCGGCCGTGTTCGGCGGCGGCTCGATCGGGTTTTATCTGTTGCAGGGCCTGACCGCCGCGATCCTCGTCCTCGCCGCGAACACGGCGTTCAACGGTTTCCCGATCCTCGCCTCGATTCTGGGCCAGGACGGCTATCTGCCGCGCCAATTCTCGCGGCGAGGCGACCGGCTCGTGTTCTCCAACGGCGTCGTGTTGCTGTCGATGCTGGCCGGCCTGCTCGTCTGGTCCTTCAACGCGAGCACCACCCGGCTCATCCAGCTCTACATCATTGGCGTGTTCGTGTCCTTCACGCTGTCGCAGGCCGGCATGGTCGTGCATTGGCGGCGGGCGCTTACCACCGAACGCGATCCGGCCGAGCGCCGTGCGATCCATCGGCGCCGTCTCATCAATATGACGGGTACGGTCGCCACCGCGCTGGTCCTCGTGATCGTGCTCATCACGAAGTTCACCCACGGCGCGTGGATCGTCGTCATCGCGATGCCGTTGGTGTTCCTGTTGATGCGCGGTGTGTACCGCCATTACGACCGCGTCGCCCGGGAGTTGGCACCGGATCCGGCCGGCATGGTGTTGCCAAGCCGTATCCACGCCGTTGTGCTCGTGTCGAAGCTGCACAAGCCGACGCTACGAGCGCTGGCGTTCGCCCGGGCTACCCACCCGGACACGCTGACGGCGCTTACCGTCTCGACGAGCGACGTCGAAGTGCGCGAACTCCAACGCCAATGGGCCGATCGCGACGTGCCGGTGCCGCTGACGGTGCTCGACTCGAAGTTCCGCGACATTACCGGACCCGTCCTCGACTACGTCGCGGCAATCCGTGGGGCCAAACCGCGCGACCTCGTGGTCGTCTACCTTCCCGAGTATGTCGTCGGCCACTGGTGGGAGCATCTGCTGCACAACCAGAGTGCGCTGCGGCTGAAGGCGCGGCTACTGTTCCAGCCCGGCGTGATGGTGACGAACGTGCCATGGCAACTCGGCTCGGCCGCCAGTCACGCGGTCGCGCCGGCACCGGTCGGCCGACGGCTCGCCACAGGCGTCGGCTCCGGCAGCGGCGGAGCGGCTGACGCATGGACGAGCCCACCCACCGCCGACAGCAGTGCGGCGCGCGAACCGACGGCCGATCGCGGTCCGGTCGGAGCTGGGCGCTCCTAAACATCGGCGGATCGGCGCGAGCGCCGGGCGCCGCGTGGCCCTGGCCGCTGAGGCCGTATAACTGGGCAGGTGAGCACGTTGCCGACGGCGAAGCGACGGTGGGCCCGCCGCGCTTGGCTGGGCCTGGCTATCGCCGTGGTCGGCCTGGCGGCGCTCACCGCGGCCTTGGTTCCGGCCCGCAACGGCGCGTTGACCCTGACCAGCATCGCTCTGCTATACCTCGTGCCGGTCGTCATCGCCGCCGGCATCGGTGGGGTGTGGGTGGGACTGGCCGCGTCGATCGGGTCCGACGCGTTGCTGAACTGGTTCTTCGTGCCGCCGTACCACACGCTGGCCGTCGACCGCCGGGACAACCTCGTCGCGTTGCTCGTCTACGTCCTCGTCGCGGTCGCCGTCGCGGTGGCGGTCGATCTCGCGGCGCGGCAACGAGCCGCGGCCGCCCGCAGTGGCGTCGAAGCGCAGCTATTGGGTCGGATCACGGCGGAACCGTTGGAGGGCCAGGCACTCCCCCGGTTGCTCGGCCACATCCGCGACACGTTCGCCATGACGAGCGTCGCCCTCCTCGAATCGGTCGATAGCGGACCGGAGCACATCGTGGCGGCGGTCGGGCCGCCGGTCGACGCGGCGAACGCCCGGCTGTCCGCACGGGCCGGCAACGGCCTGCGTCTGGTCGCCGCCGGGCCCGAACTGTTCGCCGAGGACCGCCGCCTGCTCGGTCAACTCGCGGCGGCCGCCGCCCGTACGCTCGAGGCGACCCGGCAAGCGGACCACGCCGCGCAACTGGCCGAGGTCGACCGGGTCCGTACGGCGATCCTGGCCGCCGTCGGCCACGACCTGCGCACGCCGTTGGCGAGCATCAAGGCGGCCGCCTCGAGCCTGCGCGCGCCGGACGTCGCCTTCACCGAGGAGGACCGGGCCGAGTTGCTGGCAACCGTCGAGGAATCGACCGATCGGCTCGACGAACTCGTGGAGAACCTGCTCGCGATGAGCCGTCTGCAGGCCGGCGTGCTGTCCGTACATCTGCGGCCGGTGGCGCTGGACGCCGTGGTCGCACAGGCGATGCGACATGCACCGCCGGGCAGCAACGTCCACGTGTCGGTCGGTGACGATCTGCCGTACGTGCGGGCCGACCCGGGTCTGCTGGAACGCGTGGTGGCGAACTTGGTGAGCAACGCGGTCAAGGCCGCGGCCGGCGGATCGGTCACGGTCAGCGCCCGCCGAGCCGGCGCCGCGGTGGACCTGGCCGTAGTCGACCACGGTACGGGCATCCGCAAGGCCGACCGCGATCGCGTATTCGCACCGTTCCAACGCCTCGACGACAAGCGCGCCGACGGTGGGCTCGGACTCGGACTCGCGATCGCCCGCGGTTTTACCGAAGCGATGGGCGGCACCGTCGTCCCGTCCGACACCAGCGGCGGTGGCCTTACCATGACCGTGACACTGCCGATCGCCGGCTCGGACGAGGTGGCGCCGTGACGCGGATCCTCGTGGTCGACGACGACCAGCCATTGTTGCGTGCCCTCCGCATTAACCTCACCGCCCGCGGCTACGGCGTCGACTTGGCGACGAACGGTACGGACGCGTTGGCCATGGCGACGAAACATCCGCCGAATCTGGTGATCGTGGACCTAGGTCTGCCCGACATGGATGGCGTCGACGTCATCGAGGGCATCCGTGGCTGGCTCCCGGTCCCGGTCATCGTCCTGTCCGCCCGTCATCTCGAACCGGCCAAGGTGCGCGCGCTCGACGCCGGCGCGGACGACTACGTGACCAAACCGTTCGGCATGGATGAGCTGCTGGCTCGAATCCGCGCCGCACTGCGACGAGCGGCGCCACCGGCGGTCGCCGAATCGCCGGTCACCGTCACCGACGCGTTCACGGTGGACCTCGCCGCTCGACGGGTAACCCGCGACGGCGTTGACGTACGGCTGACACCAACCGAATGGCACCTGCTGGAAGTGTTGGTACGCAACCCGGGTCGACTCGTCGGCCAACGCCAGCTGCTGCAGGAGGTGTGGGGTCCACGCTACGAGTCGGAGACCAACTACCTGCGGGTGTACGTCGCCCAGCTGCGAGCGAAGCTCGAACCGGATCCGTCGAAGCCGCGCTATCTCATCACCGAGCCGGGCATGGGTTACCGGTTCGAGCCGTAGCCCGTCGCCGTCGTCGCGCACTCCACGGGACGGCGATGTGGATAACTCCGGCGCCGTCGAGCGCCCGGCGTATCGTGAGGAGCGTTCGGCGAAGGGAGGCGTGGGATGTCCGTGGCGATCGACTGGGACATGCCGGCGCCGGGTGAGTGGACGACCGATGATCTCGACGCATTACCGGACGATGGGCGTCGCCTTGAGCTGATCGACGGAGTGCCGATCGTGTCGCCATCCCCCACCACCGGCCACCAGCGTCTGGCGGGCCGCCTATTCGCGGCGTTGGACGCGCTGTGCCCCCCGGAACTGGCCGTTACACAGGCCGTCGACGTGCGCATCAACCGCCGCCGATCGCTCACTCCAGACGTACTGGTGACGACCGCCGACGCGACCGCGCGGAATGTGTCGCACTACCTGCCGGCCGAGGTCGTGCTGGCGGTGGAGATCGTCTCACCGGGTTCGCTGGCAATGGATCGGATCATGAAGCCCGCGCTCTACGCCGAGGCCGGCATTCCATACTTCTGGCGGGTGGAGACCGACGGCGGCATACGGGTCGCGACCTACCGGCTCGACGCCGGGACGGATGTCTACGCGTTGACCGGCGAGTTCGACGACGTGATCGACGTATCCCAACCGTTCGCGATGTCGCTGCCGATAGCGAGATTCTCCGGCCGCCGGTAGCCAGGCCAAGATTCTGCCCCGGGCGACCTCCAGACAACCGACTTTGTGGTTGCGGCGCAGGGCCAGGTGCACCCCGACCTCCCTTGACTGGGAAGAGCCTTTAGGTCTGCGTGAGCTCGGGCTGCCCCTGGCCCCGACGTGCTCACGGTGGGATCGCACGTCTGACCTCTAGGTGCTCTCGGAGTGACGTGGTGCCGACTGGGCGGCCGTGAAATGGCGGGCCAAGCGCGTGGTCGTCCGATCCGGGGGAGATCTTGGTGCCCCGGCGGTGCTGGGGCACCGCATTCGCACCAAGATCGGGTAGAGGCAGGCTGTCGTGGGACGGCGCCGCCGGTGCTACGGCGATCTAGGAAGCGAACTCGGCCTATGGCCGGTCCAGATTTCCAAGATCGGGGGAGATCTTGGTGCCGTGACGGTGCTGGAGCACCGCATTCGCACCAAGATCGCGGCGGCCGTGCGTATCACGTAACTCCGAAAGCCTTAACCGGCGCCGACGCGATCACTCGGCCAACGACGGGGCAGGGCCGGGCGTCCTAAGCCCATGGATTGACCTGGACATTTGTGCCATTTGTCGCGCTCCGTACACGCGACCGAGCGCACAGCAGCCCCCGCCGGATCGATATGCCGGTTCGGCGAGGTCCGATACCCTTGCCCGGTGAGCACGAAGAAGCCTCTGCGCTCCAAACTCGCCACCTCGGTGTCGCTCGGCGCGGCCGCGCTGTCCCGCGTGACCGGCCGTGGCGACGGGTCGGTGATCGGCGGCCGGCTCGGTCTCATGATCGATCCGAACCTGCTGGCCAACCTCGCCGCGGGCCGGCAGATCGCGCTCGTGTCCGGCACGAACGGCAAAACGACCACGACCCGGCTCACCGCGGCCGCCATGGGCGTGCTCGGTGACGTCGCGACGAACTCGCTGGGCGCGAACATGCCGACCGGTCACACGTCGGCGCTAGCCCGCGCCGGCCGTACCGAATATGCCGTGCTCGAGGTCGACGAGCACTATCTGCCCGAGGTGCTCACGTCGACCCAGCCGAAGGTCGTCGCGCTGCTGAACCTGAGCCGCGACCAACTCGACCGGGCCAAAGAGGTGGCCATGATCGCCGACCTCTGGCGACGTACGCTCGCGCAGCATCCCGTACACGTCGTCGCGAACGCGGATGACCCGATGATCACGTGGGCGGCCGCGGGCGCGACCGGTGCCGGTGCCGGCGTCACGTGGGTCGCGGCCGGACAACGGTGGCACGACGACTCGTGGGTGTGCCCCGAGTGCGGTTCGCATATCGAGCGCGCCGTCACCGGCGAGGGGTCTGGCGAAGGGACCGGCGCCGGCGACATGCCGGTCGCACCCGAACCCGCGACGGCACCACCGGCCGACCCGCCGGAGACGCCGGCCGGCGTCGAGGTCGTGGACGAGGTGACCGTGGTCGCGTCGGATGGCGGAGCGCTCGACGGTGCGACCGAGTTGATCACCGCGGTGCCGGCCGTGGCCATCGGCGCACAGCCCGGCGTCAATACCGCACGCGGCAACGCCGCCGATCGCCCGTCTGGCTCGGTGGACGAGCGGACGATGCTGATGCCAACCG
>DASQPR010000755.1:0-2693 GCA_035643815.1 Micromonosporaceae bacterium
ATGGGCGCGGCCTTCGTCGTGATGGCCACAGGTCAGCAGAAACAAGCCCGACGAGACCCGCTCGACGAATGCCCATTCCCAGATTGCGTCGGCATCGACTCCGGTCTGGCCGGCGAGCCGGGCGCACCAACCGCGAAGCATGGCAACCGGATCGTGCGCGGCCAGCACCTCGTCGCTGAACGAGCGCACGGTCACGCCGAGGTCGTACGCGGGCTCGCAGACGAACCCGTCCGGATCGACGAAGACGTAGCCGGACTCGGCGCCCGGACGTGGCCACGGCACCGCGAGCGCGTTGGCCGGGTGTGGATCACCGTGGCAGAGCACCGTCGCCGCCGTGCGGTCGTCGCGCCGGCTTCGGGCGTACGCGATTGCGGTGTCCCGCAGTTCGACCGAGCACGGACGGTCGAGCCGGGCCCAGTCCGCAGTGATGTCGTCGATCAGGGCCGCGGCCTTGTGCCAGGAGGTAGCCGGCGGCTTGGGCGCCTTCCACGCCTCGACCAGTGTCGCGGCCAGGATGTCGAGCTTCTCCTCGACCGCTAACGAACGGGTGAGAAGCATCTCGCCGAGCGGCTCCAGCAGCGCCGCGTTGACGTCCAGATCGTGCGCGAGGAGCCGGACGTATCCACGGCCGGCCGCGGCTTCGATCGTCGCGATCTCGCTCGCGAACTTGCTGTCCGGCGGCGCGATCTTCAGGACGGCGTCGTCGCCGTCGCGTGTCACGCGGAGGACGAGCGAGCCCTTGCCGCCCCCGAGAACCGGGCCGACCGCGAGCGACCACCTGTCGCAGAGCCGCTCCACGATGGCCGGCAGGGCCGCGACCCAAGCACGGCCCTGCTCGCCTCCACGACTCTCAATCCCGCGGCGTACGTCGTCGGTGAGCACCGCGGCAGAATGACATCCGCTCGGCTTTGCCGACCAGCGAATTGCGACGGTGCGTCAGCGACGCGTCATCAGCACTTCCCACTGACCCGGCGAGGCGTCATTGCCCTTCTGCGGACCGCTCAGTGTGGTGACCGATCGCCCGTCCAGGCTCGTCAAGACGAGGCGGCTGTGGAACTCACCGGAACCGGCACAGTTCGTGCCGCAGCCCCAGGCCACCAACGCGCCGTTGTTCGCCCAGGCCAGCAGCTGTTGGACCGGCTGGTTGTACGTCCTGCCACCATCGAGGCTCTTGACACTGGTCTGCGCGGCGTTGCCTTGGCCGGTGAATCCGGCGTTCGCCTTCGTGCCGTCCGGCGAAATCGTGGCGGACTGCCCCCATTCGAAGGTGAGTTCGGCGGCGTGGTCCGGATGCGCCGGACTGCCGTTCGGCTCGAAGAACTGCACGTCGAGTCCCATGTCGTACTTGAAATAGATGTACTTTCCGTCCGCGGTCCAGACGGCGCCGTTGTAGGGCTCGGTGTCGGCCGCTTCCTGGCTCTTCAGTAGCTGATCATGCGAGATGGCATGGAACGTCTGCTGCCCGTTCGTGAGATCGATCGTGATGAAGCCATTACGGTCCATCGATCCGGCCCGCGGATCTCCGCCGGGCGCGTACGTCGTCGCGACCAGCCGGGTGCCGTCGGGCGAGAACGCGACCATGCCGACCGGATGCGACGTGTGAATCCAGTTGAGCATCGAGCCGGTGCGCATATCGATGATGCCGATCCGGTTCGTCGAGGCCGGACCTTCGAGCACCGCCGCGAGGCCGAGGCCGGGTGACACGTCGAGGTATGCCCACGGGACCTTCTGATACGTGCGCGTCCACGGCTCATACAGCGACCAGTGGAAGGTCACCGGCGAGGTCGAGTCTCCGCTCGGGCGGCCGCTTTGCTTGTAATAGGCCGACAACGCGACATCGTCGGCCGCGATGAGATGAACCGGTGGCCCCTCGCTCGGATGCGCGAAGATCGACGTATTTCCGGTGTGGGCGTGGCTGAGCGGAAGTCTCACCCATTTGCTGGTCGTCGTCGACGACGAGGGCCGGATCGTCGCGGCGGTCGGCGACGGCTTGACGCCGCCCGCGGCGGTCAGGCCCTTCTGCGTGACAAGCGTGGGTACGAGGATGGCCGCGGTTACAGCCATGACGGCCGCGATCGCCGTCACGAGACGAGCCGTCCGTTGGCGTGCTCTGCCGCGCAAGGCCGCGTCGACGATGTCGGTTGCCGTCACCGATACATCGGCCTCGTCGGCCAGGTCGCGAACCGATGCCGAGATGAGCTGGTCGAGAGTCATTGCCAGACCTCCCTGATGGGCGGCGAACCGACCCGGCCGCCACCCGTTTCCCCGTTGAGTTCCGCGAGCTCCGGCGCGATCGTGCGCAATCGCGCTAAAGCACGGTGATTGGTGCTGCGTACAGTGCCGACCGAGCAGCCGAGAATGTCAGCGACGTCCGCCTCGGGCAGGTCCTCGAAGTAGCGCAGGAACAGCACGGCCCGTTGCTTGGGGGTCAGGCGGCGCAGTGCGATCCGTACGGACAGGCGCAACTCGGCCGAGTGAGCCGGGTCGCTGCCACGACGCTCGGGCACGGAGTCGGTGGCGACCTCGAAACGGCTCCAACCGCGGCGCCACCAACTGATCTGCTGCCGGTACATGATCACGCGGACGTACGCGGCCGGATCGTCGACCTGCTGCCACCGGGCAACAAGTTTGATCAATGCGGCCTGCAGCAGATCCTTCGCCGCATGGGAGTCACCGCCGACCAGGACGTACGC
>DASQPR010000756.1:0-2078 GCA_035643815.1 Micromonosporaceae bacterium
CCAGTCGACTGGCACCCGCCGATGGCCGATCCATCGGCGGCCGCCGCGGTTTCTCCCGCGCCTCTCGGCTTCGTTGCGCCGGGCAACCTATTCGGACCGCCGCGGCACGCGGCGCAGCCGGGACGGCGTACCGCGCTGCTCGTAACGAGCAGCGCACTCGCGGTGCTGTTTTTGCTGGTGAGCGCGGGATTCGCGGTTGCGTTCGTGAACCGGAACAACGCGTACCACAAGCAGGTCACCACCGTGACCCAACGCAACGCGACGATCGCGACGAACCAGAGCCAGATCAACGACCTGAAGTCGAAGCTTGCCGCGGCGCAGACCCAGGTTCAGCAGCTGCAGAACCAGATCGCGGATTCGGCCGGTCAGGTGACCGAACTCCAGCAGGAGAAGACCGTCCTCGGCACCTGCATCAACAGCATCAACAACTTTTTCACGGTCGTCGGCGAGAACGGTACGTCGGCCGAGCAGTCGACGGCGCAGACCACGATGGAGACGGACTGCAACGCCGCGCAGAAATACCTGAACTAGCTCGTCGCGTGCCGCCACAGCCGCGCGGAACCCGGTTGCCCGGTCGGTGCCGCTCGTCGAGGATGACGTCGATGAGCGTAACGAGGATGCACGCGGACGAAGTCGCGACCGACGCCGCGCTCGTGCGTCGCCTGGTCGCCGGCCAGTTCCCGCAGTGGTCCGACCGCCCGATCGAGCCGGTCGTGTCGTACGGAACGGACCACGACATCTACCGTCTCGGTGCGGATCTGGCCGTTCGGCTGCCGCGCATCGGCTGGGCGACGGCTCAGGCGGCCAAGGAGGCGAAGTGGCTGCCGCGGCTCGCGCCGCACCTCCCGCTCGCGCTCCCGGTGCCGGTAGCGATGGGGCATCCCGCCGACGGCTATCCGTTCGACTGGTCGGTGTGCACGTGGCTGCCCGGCCAAAACGCCAACGGCACGATCCGCGACTTGGATCTCGCGGCCGCCGATCTGGCGGCGTTTGTGATCGCGCTGCGAAAGATCGATACCACCGGGTCTCATCCGCGCCCACCGCACGGTCGAGGGGGACCACTCGCGGACAAGGA
Source organism: Micromonosporaceae bacterium (assembly GCA_035643815.1). Taxonomy (GTDB): domain Bacteria; phylum Actinomycetota; class Actinomycetes; order Mycobacteriales; family Micromonosporaceae; genus DASQPR01. The sequence goes on from DASQPR010000756.1 coordinate 1,076, forward strand.
CGACCAGGTACGTCGATCGATTGCCCAGCTTGGCGATCGCATCGATGCCGATGCCGCCCTGCGGTCGTGGCAGGAGTCGCTGAACGCTCCGGCCTTCGACGCCCCCGAGGTGTGGGTCCATGGCGACTTGCTACCGGGCAACCTGCTCGTCGTCGACGGTCGTCTGTCGGCGGTCATCGACTTCGGTGGCCTCAACGTCGGCGACCCCGCATGCGACCTCCAGCCCGCATGGAACGTATTCACCGGCAGCAGCCGCGAACGTTTCCGGGCCGAACTCGAGGTCGACGATGCTTCCTGGTTGCGTGGCCGCGGATGGGCGCTCAGCCAGGCAGTGTCGGCGCTGCCGTACTACTGGGACACCAATCCCGGCATGGTCGGCCAGGCCTCGCACGCACTCGCACAGGTGCTCGCCGACGCGTGACGCCTTCCGGCCCAGGCCCGGGACCTTGAGTGGAAACCCGACGCGACGCACAAACCGCTGCGGTACGGTCCCCGAATGCCTCGAGCCCTGATCCTCGGCGGCACCGGTCTCGTCGGTCGTGCGGCGGCACGTCGATTGTTGGACGCCGGCTGGCGCGTCGACGTCACCGGACGCGACCCGTCACACGTGCCTTTGGCGATCGCTGACGCGACGTTCATCGCCGCCGATCGAGGCGACGAAGCCGCCATTCGCGGCGCGGTCGGCGACGGCGCGGATCTGCTCGTCGATTGCATCTGTTACACCGGTGATCAGGCCCGGTTGCTGCTGCCGGTGATGGGTGATGTCGCTTCTACCGTGATGATTTCCAGCAAGGCCGTGTACGTCGACGACCACGGCAACCACACCAACTCGCCGGTCGCGCCGCGATTCAATGGTCCGATCACCGAGACACAGCCGACGATGGCCGCGGGCAACGGCGACTTCCAGACTCGTGAGGGGTACGGGGCGAACAAGGTCGCCGCCGAGCACGCCCTACTCGACAGCGGCTTCCCGGTTACCGTGCTTCGCCCATCGAAGATCCAT
>DASQPR010000757.1:0-2062 GCA_035643815.1 Micromonosporaceae bacterium
AAGGTGGATCGGATACTCCCAGGTGAATCCGACGCCACCATGCAACTGGACGCACTCCTCGGCCGACCGCACGGCGACCGGGCCGGCGAACGCCTGCGCGACGGCGGCGGCGATGGGAAGGTCGCTGGAGCCGGTAGCCAGACAGTCGGCCGCGTACCGGGCCACCGCCCGGGCCTGCGTCGCGTCCACCCACATGTCGGCGACGCGGTGCTTGAGCGCCTGGTAGGAGCCGATGAGCCGGCCGAACTGGTAGCGCGTCTTCAGATACTCCACCGTCGACTCCACGCACCAGGTGGCGACGCCAACCTGCTCGGAGGCGAGCAGCGCGAAGCCGGCGAGCAGCGCGGCGTCGACGGCGGCGGCCGCCGCCACACCGTCGGCCACCCGCCGGCCGGTCGCGCCGTCCAACGTCACGTCGGCCAGCTGCCGGGTGAGATCGAGCGATACCACCGACGCCACGATCACACCGTCGGTGGCGACATCGATCGCGAACAGCCCGTCGGCGGTCGGCACGAGCAACACATCGGCCGGCAGCGCGTCGGCCACGCTGGTAACCCGGCCGGACAGCCGGTCACCCTCCGCGGACACCGAGAACCCCCCACTGGTACGGGCGGAGAACGGCACCGCCAAGGCGGCTGTACGGTCGCCGGATGCCAGCAGCGGTAGCAGTTCGGCGTCTCCACAGTGCAGTAGCGCGGTGGTCGCGACGATCGCGCTGCCGAGGAACGGCACCGGTGCGACGGCGCGACCCAGCTCTTCAAGCACGACGGCGGCTTCCCGCGCGCTGGCACCCGCTCCCCCGAGTGACTCCGGGATCAGCAATCCGGCCAGTCCCATGTCGACGGCGAGCGCGCGCCACAGATCGAGGTCATAGGAGTCCGACGTCTCGGCTCGCTTGAGCACGTGCGACCACGGGCTGCGGTCGGCCAGCAGCGACCGTACGCTCGATCGGAGGTCTTCTTCGACGTCCGAATACAGCAGGTCCGTCATCGCGGGATGTCCTTCCACGCCACGTCCTTGTCGACGCGCATCTCCGACGGCAGGCCGAGCACTCGCTCGGCGACGATGTTCCGGAGGATCTCGGACGTGCCGCCCTCGATCGAATTGCCTTTCGCCCGCAGATAGCGGTAGCCCGGCGATCTCGACATGAAGTCGACCGTGTCGGCCCGGCGCATGGTCCAGTCGTCGTGGCGCAGGCCCTGCTCGCCGAGCATCTCCAGCTCAAGGCCGGAGAGTTGCTGCATCAACCGTGCGAACACGATCTTCGATGCCGACCCTTCCGGACCGGGCTGGCCGGCCGCGAGTTGCTGGGTGAGGCGCAGCCCCGCCAGCCGGGCCGCCTCGGACGCCACCCAGCCCTGCAGCAGAGCGTCGTGCATCGCGTGCGTACGCAGTTCCGGCCGCGTCCGCCATTCGTGCGCGAGGACGCCGATCATGCCGGCTTCGCGCGGCTGCACCCCGCCGCCGATCGCGACGCGCTCATTCATCAACGTCGTCTGCGCGACCCGCCACCCGTCGCCGACGTCGCCCAGACGGTCACTGTCCGGGATGCGTACGTCGGTCAGGAACACCTCGTTGAATTCGGCCTCGCCGGTCGCCTGACGCAGCGGCCGCACCTGCACGCCCGGTGCGGTCATGTCGGCCAGGAAGTACGTCATGCCTTGGTGCTTGGGCACGTCCGGATCCGTACGGGTGACCAGAATGGCGCGCTGCGCCTCGTGTGCCATCGACGTCCAGACCTTCTGGCCGTTGACGACCCAGTCGCCGCCGTCCCGGACGGCCCGGGTCGCGAGGCCGGCGAGGTCCGAGCCGGCACCGGGTTCGCTGAACAGCTGGCACCACACCTCTTCGCCGACCCAGAGTGGTCGCAGATAACGGGCGCGCTGCTCGTCCGTGCCGTGGCGCAGGATCGTCGGCGCGGCCATGCCGAGGCCAATACCGATGCGGCGCGGGTTGTTATCGGGCGCGCCGGCCGAGGCGAACTCCTCGACCACCGCTTCCTGCAAAGCCCGCGAGGCACCGAGGCCGCCGAGCCCGACCGGGAAATGGACCCAGGCCAATC
>DASQPR010000758.1:0-2244 GCA_035643815.1 Micromonosporaceae bacterium
CCGCGATACACCGCGACGGCGCGACTGTGCTGATGGTCGAACACCACATGGAGGTCGTGCTCGGCATCGCCGAACGCATCGCCGTCCTCCACCACGGTGAGCTCATCGCACACGGCTCCGCCGGTGAGGTTGCCGCGGACCCGCTTGTGCGCGAGGCGTATATGGGAACGACGCTATGAACGATCAGGTGCCGAGCCAGAAAGCTGCCGGCGGTAACGCTCCGATCCTTCGGCTGCAGGAACTACGGGTGACGCTGACCGGCAGCTCCATCCTGCACGGGGTAGCGTTCGACGTCGCGCCGAACGGTGTCACCGCCCTGCTCGGGCGCAATGGCGTCGGCAAGACTACGACTCTGCGCGCCATCATGGGACTTGTTCCGTCCCGGGGATCGATCTGCTTCGATGGCATGGACATCGCCGGAATGGCTACGCACCGCATCGCTCGTCGCGGCATCGGATACGTGCCCGAGGACCGGGCGGTCTTCGCGTCACTGACCGTCGCCGAGAATCTCCGCCTCGCACAACCCGACCAGAGCAGCGAGCGGTGGTCGCACATGTACGAGCTGTTTCCCGTCTTGCGCGAGCGGTCCGCGCAACCGGCCGGAACGCTGTCGGGCGGCGAGCAGCAGATGCTCGCGTTGGGCCGCGTCCTGCTCATGGACAATCGTCTGCTGCTGGTCGACGAGCCGACGAAGGGTCTCGCGCCGAGGATCGCGACCGAAGTCGCGGCTGCCCTCACCCGGATCGCGGCGGCCGTCCCGGTGCTGTTGGTGGAGCAAAACCTTGCCGTGGTACGGCATGCCGCCCGTCACGCCGTCGTCCTCGACACCGGTCGCGTTGTGCACGCCGGTGATGCCGCCGGGCTTCTGGCCGATCCGCGGTTGACGAACGAACTGCTCGGCGTCGCATTGAAGGAGCCATCTCGATGACCACCGTCGTCTTGTTGACCATCACCGGGCTCGGCGTCGCCGCACTCTATTTCCTTGTGGCGTCCGGGCTCTCATTGATATTCGGGTTGATAGACGTGCTCAACTTCGCCCACGGCGCATTCGTCACGATCGGCGGGTACGTCGGCTGGAGCGTCGCGAACGCACTCGGCGGTACGCCCGGACTCGTACTGGCCTGCCTGGCCGCGATCGGTGCGGGAGCCGGCATTGCGACGCTGACCGAACTCGTGGTGATCCGTCCGCTGTATCGACGACCGCTGGACCAGGTGCTCGCCACGGTCGGTCTCGGCCTGGCGATCCCGGCCGCGATCCAAGCCGGGTGGGGCGGTGATGCACGGACGTGGAGTGTGCCGGCTTGGTTGTCGGGCACGGTGACCGTTGCCGGCGCGCACATACCGGCGATCCGGTTCATCCTCATCGCGGTCGCAATCGTGGTTCTCCTCGGCCTGTCTGCGTTTCTCGCCCGCACTCGGGCCGGCCTCGTCGTGCGGGCCGGTGTCGAAAGCCGCGACATGGTCAGCGCGCTCGGCATCGACGTACGAATCGCGTTCACCGGCATGTTCGCTCTCGGCGGTGCGGCGGCCGGGCTCGCGGGCGCTCTCGACGGCGTGTATCAGGGCTCGGTGTCACCGGGCGACGGCACGTCGTTGCTGATCTTTGCGTTCGTCGTGGTGGTCCTGGGCCGGATGGGCTCGATCGTCGGTACGGCCGTCGCCGCCGCCATCGTGGGATTGGTCCAGCAGTTCGCGAACTACGTCTCGGCAAATCTCGGCAGCCTCTCGGTCGTCATCCTGCTTGCGATCGTCCTGCTCGCTCGCCGGCGCAACCTGGTGGGGCGGCCAGCATGACGTTCCTGCGACGGGCCTGGTGGCTTCACGCACTCGCGGTCGTGGCCGTGCTCGCGGCGGTGCCCTACACGACGCTCACGCTGCCCGGTGTGTTCGACGGCCCGTTCAACTCGCCCGGCGTCGACCAACTGCTCGCCGTCTGCCTCGTCTTCGCTGGCTTGTCCATCAGCTACGACCTGATGTTCGGCTACACCGGCATCCTGTCCTTCGGGCACGGCATGTACGTGACCCTTGGGATGTACGCCACAACGATTCTGGTCAACCACGCCGGTCTCGGGCTGTGGACGTCGGCCGTCATCGGACTAGCCGGCGCCGTCATCGCGGCGGTCGCACTCGGTGCGGTCGCACTGCGCGTCTCGGGCATCGGATTCGCGATGGTCACGCTCGCATTCGGGCAAGCCTTCTCGATCCTTGTGCTGTCCGGCTCACCCCAACTGACCGGCGGCGAAC
>DASQPR010000759.1:0-8478 GCA_035643815.1 Micromonosporaceae bacterium
GTTGAACATCGCTGTCCACCACGTGTCCCGGGGCACCAGCAGGACGTACGGATCGGTGTACTTGAAGTCGGCCAGTGCCGCCGCGATGAACTCACCGCTCGGCACGCCCAGCCAGTCGCCGTACTCGTCGGATCCGAGGCGCACCGCCGGGTACGACCGGTGCGGGCTGCCGTCGTATTTCCGGTAGCGGACTCGGATGACCGACGGACGCTCCTGCATTCTGTAGATCGTGCGCCACCCGAAGCGGCCGTGCTACCGGGATCGGCCGGAATCACCCGCGCGACGACGGGCGCCGGCCGGTCGGAGCGGATCTGTCGGCGGAAGGCGGTAACGTCGGTGGCCGTGACTGGCAGCCGGACCGCACCCCGTGATGCTCCGGCCGGCTCTCGTCCGAGCAGCCCAACCGCACCGACCCAAGCACCGGCACCAGCACGGACGCGCGGCGCCCAATCGAGCGGCGCCCAATCGAGCGATGCTCACTCGACCGACACCGCGGCCGCCAGCCACCGGGCGAAGGTTGACGCCCTGCTCGCGGCGGCGGTAGGTGCCGTACCCGGCGGATCCGAGCGCCCCGGCCAGCAGACGATGGCGCACGCGGTCGCCGACGCCGCCCGCCATGGCGAGCACCTGCTCGTCCAGGCCGGCACCGGCACCGGCAAATCGCTCGCCTATCTCACGCCGGCACTGCTGGTGGACGGGCCGGTGGTCATCTCGACGGCCACCCTCGCGTTGCAGTCGCAGCTGGTCGACCACGATCTGCCCCGATTGGCCGACGCCGTGGAGCCGATTCTCGGCCGCCGGCCCCTGCACGCCGTGCTCAAGGGCCGCCATCATTACCTGTGCCTCGCGAAGTTGGAGAGCTCGACCGAGGAGGAGCCGGACGACGCCCTATTCGACAGCGGTCCCGGCGCGCGGCCGAAAACGGTATGGCTCGGCGAGGTCGGCCGTCTCGGCAAACAGATGCAACGCCTCCGCGACTGGGCATCCGAGACCGAGACGGGCGACCGGGACGAACTCGATCCCGGCGTCGACGACACCGCGTGGCGCCAGGTGTCGACGTTCGCGCGTGAGTGCGTCGGCGCGGCCCGGTGCACGTACGGAGCGGAGTGCTTCGCCGAGGCATCGCGAGCCCGCGCCCGCGAGGCCGACATCGTCGTGACGAATCACAGCCTGCTCGCGGTCGACATGCTCGCCGGCCGGCATATCGTGCCGCCGCATCGTCTGCTCGTGGTGGACGAGGCGCACGACCTAGCCGATCGGGTGTCGAGCGCGTCGCAGGCCGAGGTCTCCCCGGACGTCATCGACCGGGGTGCGCGACGTTCCCGGTCGCTCATCGGTGCCGACATTTACGAGCAGCTCATCGAGGCCGGCGATGCGCTCGCCGTCGGCCTCGGCGATTCAGTGCCCGGACGGATGACGGCCGGCCTGCCCGGGCCATTACGTGAGGCGTTGACGCTGCTTGACGCGGCCACGCGCCGGGCTCTTGAAGCGGTCGGCGAAATCAAGATCGATGACCCGGACCCGGTACGCAAACAACAGGCGCGCGCCACCCTCGACGAGTTGTCGAAGACGTCACAGCGGCTGCTCGAAGAGTCGGACCATGACGTCGCGTGGATCGAGATCAGCGACCGTCATCGCGCCGTCGTTGTCGCCCCGCTCAGCGTCGCCGGCACGCTGTCCACGCACCTGTTCAGCGAACGTACGGTCGTGGCGACGTCGGCGACGCTCGCGCTGGGTGGCCGCTTCGACACGGTGGCCAGGTCGCTCGGCCTGTCCGCCACACCGTCCACCGAGGACCCGACGACCGCTCCGTCCTGGACCAGCCTCGACGTCGGATCCCCGTTCGACTATCAACGGCAGGCAATCCTTTACGTGGCCTCGCGTGTGCCGCGGCCGACACAATCCGGCCTGTCCGACGCCGCGGCCGAGGAACTCGTCACGCTGGTGAGTGCGCTGGGCGGCCGTACGCTCGGATTGTTCTCTTCCCGGCGCGCGGCCGAGCGTGCCGCGGAGGTCCTGCGCCAACGCACCGACCTGACCATCCTGTTGCAGGGCGATCAATCGCTGCCGCTGCTGATCCGTGCGTTCCGGGACAACCCGGCGACCTGTCTCATGGGTGTCATGTCGCTGTGGCAGGGCGTCGACATCCCCGGCGACTCGTGCCAGCTGGTGGTCATCGACCGGCTGCCGTTCCCACGGCCGGACGAGCCACTGGCCGCGGCCAGGTCAGCCGCGGTCGATGCCGCCGGCGGCTCCGGGTTCGCGTCGGTCAGCGTTCCGATCGCGGCGGTACGGCTGGCGCAAGGCGTCGGCCGGCTCATCCGTTCCACCGCCGACCGTGGAGTCGTGGCGGTGCTTGATCCGCGGCTGGAGACGGCACGGAGTTACGGCGCGTTCATGCGGGCATCGCTACCGCCGTTCTGGTACACGACGAAGCGCGATGTCGCGCTCGGCGCTCTACAACGGCTCGCCGCGGCACCGCCCGGCGCCGCGTCGTAATGGTCGCTATTTGTCGGCGACGACGACTGCCCCGGGCGGGGGCGGTTCGGGTTCATGGCGACGCCGCGCGGTCAGATGCCGGATCGCGGTGTTCAACACCGCCACGACGGGTACGGCGACCAGCGCGCCGACGATCCCGGCGAGGACGAGACCGGACGCGATCGACAGGATGACGGCGAGCGGATGGATCGCGACCGCCCGGCCCATGATGAGCGGCTGGAGCACATGACCTTCCAGCTGCTGTACGCCGATCACGCCGCCGAGCACGATGAGCGCCAGCACGGGCCCATTCGTCACGAGGGCGACGAGGACGGCAACCGTGCCGGACAGAGTGGCACCGATGATCGGGATGAAGGCGCCGAGGAAGACGAAGGCGGCCAGCGCAAACGCGAGTTCGACGCGCCACACGGTGAGCCAGATGCCGATGCCGACCGCGTCGATGAACGCCACAAGGACCGTCGCGCGAACGTACGCGGTGAGCGTGCGCCACGACTGCTGGCCCGCGTTCGCGATCGGTGAACGCGCCGCTCGCGGCAGCAGGTCGACCAGGAAGCGCCAGATCTTCGAGCCGTCGCGAAGGAAGAAGAACAGCGTGAACAGCACGAGGAACGTCGAGGCGAGGATGCCGAACGCGGTCGTCGCGGTGGACAGCGCGCCGGTGGTCAGGGTGGAGCGGTGGTCGCTGATCCATTTCTGTCCGGCCTGGAACAGGTTGTTGAGTTGTGCGTCTGACAGATGGAAGATGCCGTTCTTCAACCAGTTCTGGATGCTGTTCAGCCCGGCCTGCGCTCGATCGGCCAGGTCGGAGTAGTTGTTGATGAATTCCGTGACGACGAGCGTGAGGGTGCCCGCCACCAGGATCAGGCCACCGATCAGCACCGTGACCGCGGCGAGCGTTCGGTGCACGCCGTGCCGGCGCAGCCAGCCGACGGCCGGCTCCAGCAGTGCGGTCAGCAGCAAGGCGATCGCCACCGGGATGACGACCGAATGCAGCCGGGCGAGTGCCCAGAGGACGGCCGCGAATCCGGCGACGACCAGCAGCAGCCGCCAACTCCAGCCGGCCGCCACCCGTAACGGTCGCGGCACCGCGAGGTCGTCACGGTCGCGAACCGTAATCGCTCGGCCGGTCGGCGCGGCATCGACCGGAGTATCCGTCTCGACGTCGACCTCGAACGGTTCATCGTCGGCGTCGAGCTCGTAGGAGTTGTTCTGATCGTCGGCTCGCGCTCGCAGCGTCGACTCGCGCGTGACCGCGCGCGCGGACTCGTACGCCCGCGCAACGGCGGAACGCGCCTGCGACATCATGCCCACGTAATGATCCTTCGCCTATACCTGCCCTACCGTACCCAGCAGGGGCAAGATCTGAAGCTACCAGTCGACGACCGACCGGCACCCGCTCGTTACATCGTGCTGGCGTGTTGGGCGACGCCGGTGTCCAGCGACACCGGCCGGGACCGGCGTTGTAGGTTGCGAGCGTGAGCAGCGGCGAAACCACCGACGTAAAGCACCTCCCGATCCGACTCCTGCATGACCGAGTGCTGGTCAAGGTCGAGGTCGGCGAGGGCGAACGTCGATCATCCGCCGGCATTCTCATCCCGGCGACCGCATCAGTTGGGCGGCGTCTGACGTGGGCCGAGACGGTCGGCGTGGGTCCGCACGTCCGCGCGATCGTGACCGGTGACCGCGTGCTGTTCGACGCGGAGGAGCGCTCGGAGGTCGAAATTCAGGGCCAGACGTACGTGTTGCTGCGCGAACGCGATGTCCACGCCGTCGCGGCCCGCCGAGTCGAGGACAACGCGACGGGTCTCTACCTCTAGGACAGTCGCGACCGTTACGGATATGGGCGCTGCGGCTGGCCCGGCGGTGGATATCCGCGGACCGGGTAGCCGCCCGGTCCGCCCGGCACGCCGGGGTAACCCGATCCGCCCGGTCCGCCTGGCCCGCCCGGGTAGGCGAACGCGGGTGGCGGCGGCGCGACGACGGGAACCGGGACGACCGGTTCAAGCGGCGGGTCGACCGTACGCGTGACGCCGTCCGGGAACTGTACGTGATATCGATCGCCGTCCCAGAACGCCTGAGGTGTCATCGGATCGGCGGTCGCGTACCCGCTGCGGTAGGCCGACACGAGGTGCAGCAGATTGCCCTCGTCGGCGAGATCGGCCGACCAGGTATCGCTGCCGGCCGCGGCCCGCCGCTCGGCACGGTCGCGCAACAGAGCGAGTCGGGTTGCGGCCAGTTGGAAGCCGCGCATGGCATCACCCCCGGCCGGCCCGGCGACCCGGCGAGCCCAGGCCCGTGCCGATCGCCGACGGCCGACCGTAGCGAGCGAGGCCACTTCGGGTGGGCTCAACCACCCGGCCCGCACGTACGGCACCAGAGCGCTCTGGATGACCCGCCCCTCGCTGGATCGCAGCCACATGGCTAGTGCGACCATGCCGAAGAAGATCGGCATCATCACCGAGAAGTAGCCGTAGAGCAGGATCTCCGGTCGTCCGGTGTGGTTCGCGAGCGTGGCCATCAGATTCCACGAACCGTGCAGGATCATCGCCGCGAGGAGGCCGCCGATCGGCGCCAGAATACGCACGCGGTGACGGGTCGACCGGATCGCGACGCCGACCCCGATCGCGGTCATCGAGGTGAACAGCGGATGGGCGAAGCCGGACAGCGGGATGCGGCCGATGAAGACCTGGATGAGCCCGGTGAAGCCGCCGGCGACGCCGGCCTTGTCCGCACCCATCGCGTAGCCGTAGCCGCCGAGGTAAAGGATGTTCTCCGACATCGCGAACCCGGTCGCGGAAATGCCGAAGAACACGATGGCATCGACGATGCCGTTGAACAGCGGCCGGCCCCGGCGAGCGGTGATGATCAGCAGCAGCACCGGTCCGAGCGCCTTCAGGGACTCCTCGATGACGGGAGCGACGGCTACGGCCACGATGTCCCGCGACCAGCCGAGGTGGGCGAAGAGCGCCGCGATGCCGGTGTTCGCGCCGAATGCGGCGAGCGCCGCCACGAGGGCACCCCAGGCGAACACGAGGACGAGTGCCCAGGTCGGCTCGGGTTCGTAGCGGTCAAGCCACATGAACGCGGCCACCAGGAACGGCACCGGGATCGCGGCCGCGGCGAGACCGATGCCGAGCGCGAGTGGGCCGATGTCGTACCCGATGATCAGCAGCAGCGCGGTGCCACAGACGAGGAAGAAGAGCGCGACCCCGGCGAGGGCCAGCACTCGACGACGGTCGATGCGTTGTGGCGGCGCCGGGACGCCGTCGGCGCTGCCCACGGGCGCGACGGCCGGCTGCATGGTCACCCGGCCAGCCTACCTACCGCGCGTCGGACCATCCGGATCGACGTAGCGTCGTCCATCCCGGTCGCCCGCACGAGATCGGTGGCGATCGACCGCACCTGGGCGACGACGACGTCGCCGGAGAACCCGAGGCCGGCCCGGTACGCGGCCGCGGCCTGCCCCACCGCCGCCAGTGCGAGTTGGCGGGCCCGTCGCGGATCGGTGCCGTGGGCCAACTCCTCGTGCAGCATGCGTACGGCGTCGGCGAGCGTACGAAGGGCGACTGGCAGATCGTCGGTGAACGGCTCGCTGTCATCCAGCACCCCGGTCGTACGGCGGGCCAGCACGCGCGCGTTCCGCAACGCCCGATCGATGTGTACGGCACTGTCCAGGTATTGCGACAGCGGTGCCCGGCTACGCCAGCGGGTTGGCGCGATGGACGCCGTCTCCGCCGCGAGGTTCAGCGCGTCCCGAAATCTGCCCAGTTCCGCCTCGCTCGACCGCATGCGGTCAAGCGCCGCCCGCGCACGTGATACGTCCCGGTTGGCGAGCGCGTCGGCGCAGCCGGTGAGCTCGGCCGCCAACAGGTCCAGAGCCGGCGCGACCGCCTTCTGTACGGTGGTGAGCGGGTTAACCGGTAGCAGGATCGCCATCACGGCCACGCCGACAAGGCCACCGACCAGCGCGTCGACGAACCGCGTGTAATAAATCCCATTGCTCGGCGGCGCCAGCGTCGCGACGAGTACGGACGACGACGCGCACTGGCCGATCAGCGTCGCGCTACCGCCGACGAACACGGCGGTAATGATCGCAAGTACGACAACCAACGCGATCTGCCAGCCGCCGGTGCCGATGAAGTAGATAAGGATGTCGCCGACGCCGATGCCCAATGCCACGCCGATAACGAGTTCCACCGCGCGGCGCAGCCGTTGACCAATCGACACGCCGAGCACGATGACCGCCGAGATCGGCGCGAAGAACGGCGCCGCGTGGCCGATCACGTCATGGGCGAGATACCAGGCGATGCCGGCCGCGATGCCGGCCTGGACGGCGAGGATGAGACTGGCCCGCACTCGATCGATCCGGTCACTGAGGCGGACGGCCGATTTGTGCCCGAGATCGCTCAGCACATCCACGGTGCGCTGAGCGTGATCGCGGGTGGAGGGCATGCGCGTCAGCGTAATCACCGGAGCAGGGCGCGGCGGCCCGTTGGCCGGCCCATACACAGGCGGTGCACAGCGGCCACTTGGCCACGCTCGGCAATCCGGGCACTTGGGACCGGGCGTCCGCCGGCGCGTCCACAGACTGTGGAAAACCCGCGTCCACATCTGTGGATAAACCGAAGATCACTTTTCTGGTACGGCGGGACCCGTCTCGAGCAGCGGGGCGAAGAGGTCGCCGTGCGCATCGATGCGGGCCAACACATCGTCGGATTCGTAGGGAGTCACGCCGCCCGACTCCACCTCGTCCCACGTGAACGGCGTCGACACCGTCGGCGTCGGCTCGGCCCGCAACGAGTAGGGCGCGACGGTCGTCTTCGCGGCCGCGTTCTGGCTCCAGTCGATGAACACCTTCCCCGGTCGCAGCGCCTTGGCCATCCGGGACAGGATCAGCTTCGGGTGCTTGCGCTCGAGTTCCTCGGCGACCCGTTTGGCATACGCGGACACGACGTCGGACGATTGCGTACCGCTGATCGGTGCCATTAGCTGCATGCCCTTCTTGCCCGACGTCTTGGGCAGCGCGTCGAGCCCGTCGGCGGCGAGGCGTTCGCGCAGCAGCACGGCGACCTCGGCACATTCGTCGAGGCCGGCCGGCGTGCCCGGATCGAGGTCGACGACGAGCAGGTCGGGGCCGCTTGAACCGACCTTCCACTGCGGAACGTGCAGCTCCAGCGCGGCCAGGTTCGCCAGCCAGACAAGGCACGCCAGGCCGTCGACGACCACGAATTCGATCGTGTCCCGTTTCATCGTCGATCCGGGGACCGGCAGCGTCTCGTGCCGCACCCACGACGGCATCCCGGCCGGCGCGTTCTTTTCGAAGAAGCCCTGCCGGCCGACGCCGTTGGGGTAGCGGATCCGGGTCAGTGCCCGATCCGCAAGGTGCGGGATGATCGTGTCGGCGATCTGCGTGTAGTAGTGGATCACTTCGCCCTTGGTGAATCCGGTCGCCGGATATAGCACCTTGTCGAGGTTGGACAGTTCGAGGTCGCGCCCGTCGACGTGCACGGCGATCCGGCTCGCGTCAGCCATCATCGTCACCGCGGTCGTCGAGCGCGCCGTCATCCGTACCCGTGAGTTGGTCAGTAAGCCCAACCTCGGCGGCGGTGAGGTCCGGGCGCAGGCGCAAGAATCGCGGAAACCGCAACCGGTCGTCCGCGGTCTGCTGGCCATAGCGCAGTTCGACAACCAGCTCGGGTCGCACCCACCGGGCGTCTTTCGCGTCCGGTCGCGGTATCGGCGTCGCGAACGGCGAGGTCGGGGTTTCGATTGGCCGCAAGGCCGCGAGCAGCGTGCGCTCCGAGGCCGCCGAGATGCCGCCACCCACACGTCCGCGATAGGCCAGACCCTCATTCGTGGGTACGCCGACCAGCAGCGCGCCCAATGCCCGCGCACCGGGGCGCCAACCTCCGACCACGAACTCCGCGGTCTGGTCGAGCTTCACCTTGACCCAATCCGCGCTGCGTTGCCCGGGTCGGT
>DASQPR010000760.1:0-3547 GCA_035643815.1 Micromonosporaceae bacterium
CTCGCGCAATTCCTGGAGCTCGCGTACGACGGGCTCGTGTTGCATCTGGCTATCGGGCGACCGGCCGGCGACCTCGAACCGGTACTGGATCTGGTTGAGGCGGCTGTTCGCCGCCAGAGACCGGCCACACGCGACCCTGACTGAGTTCGCGTCCGAACCGAACCCATCGACCGAAGCGGTGCGGCCACCCCCGGTCCACGTCGGCACGGAGTGCGCTGACTAGTCAGTCCAGGCGCTTAGGCAAACAGAGCAAACAGAGTTAGATGAGCGCATGGATCTCGGACTTGCCGGACGTGTGTACATCGTGACCGGAGCGTCGCGCGGGCTCGGCTTCGCCGCCGCCGAGTGCCTCGTCGCCGACGGCGCGCACGTCGTCATCGCCTCGCGCCATGCAGACGCGATCAGCGCCGCCGCTGACCGGCTCACGGCCGAGGCCCGGGACCGGGGATCAGCGGGTACGGCACGCGCGATCGCCGTGAACAACGCCGAGCCGGACGCGGCCGAACGACTGGTGACTGCCGCCTTGGAGCGCGGCAACCGCCTCGACGGCGCTCTGATCTCGGTTGGCGGCCCGCCGGCCAGCCCGGCCACGGAAGTCACCGATGAGCAGTGGCGGGAGTCGTTCGAGACGGTGTTCCTCGGTGCCATACGCATCGCCCGTACGGTCGCGGCCCGCCTCGCCGATCACGACGGCGGAGCGATCGCGTTCGTACTGTCGACGTCCGTACGGTCACCACTGCCAGGCTTGGGCATTTCCAACGGACTCCGGCCCGGGCTCGCCGCCGTCGCCAAGGAGATGTCCGACGAGTTCGGCCCGCGCCGCGTACGCGTGCTGAGCCTGCTGCCCGGCCGGCTCGCGACCGACCGGATGCGCGAGCTTCAGGCCTCGGCGCCCGATCCGGAGGCCGCCGCGCGGAACGCCGCGGCCGAGATCCCGTTGCGCCGCCTCGGCGACCCGACCGAATTCGGCCGTGTGGCGGCATTCCTGCTGTCACCGGCCGCGAGCTATCTCACCGGCATCGCCGTCCCGGTCGACGGCGGCCTGCTTCGGCCGTTCTGAACCGTTCGAGGCGGCGGGCCGGTCGTCGGGCCGCCGCCGCGCTTCGAGCAAGACCGTCAGTCGGCCGGCACACTGCCGTCTCGGTCGACCCGCACGGCGAGGCCGGCCTCGGCCGGTTCAGTGTCGATGCCGGCGTCGACCGGTTCAGCCTCGACATCGACGGCCGCCAGGTCGCCGGAGACCACCCGGCCACCGCGCGCCATGAACGTCACCGCGATCAGCAGCACCGCCATGCCCGCGAGCGACGCCGCGGACAGACGTTCGTCGAGTAGCCCGACGGCGATGGCCGCGGCCGTCACCGACTCGAGCAAGGCGATGACCGATGCGGTCGCCGCCGGCACAGTCGCGAGACCGGCGAAGAACCATTGGTACGCGAGCACGGTCGGCACAAGCCCGAGGTACATGAGCCATACGACGGCCACGAAAACGTTGCCGCCATCCGGAACCGCGCCTTCAACTACGGCGATCGGCGCGAGGCAGAGCATGCCGACGACGTACGCCGGAAGCATTTCGCCCTGGCCTTGCCGCGCGCGGCCCTGCAGAATCACCGCGCTGTAGGTGGCGGCGGACAGGAGCGCGAGCAGGATGCCGAGCGTCGCGTCGCTGCCGCCAGCGTGCGGCCCGAGCGTGAGCAGAACGAGCCCGACCAATGCGAGGCCGATCGCCGCCATCCGACCGTAGGTCAACCGCTCGCCCAACAGATACCGCGCACCGAGCGCGATGAGCACCGGACACGTGCCCATCGTGACCAATGTCGCGAGCGCGACGCCGGCCGTGTCGGCCGACCCGAAATAGGCGGCTTGGGACACCGCCAGTCCGACACCGCCGATGATCGCGGTCGACCACTGCACGCCCCGCCAGCGGCCAGACCGTCGCCGCGCCGCGAACCCTTGCTGGGCCACGGATATCACGGCGCCCGGTTGCTCCGGCACCGATTGCACCGGCACCGATTGCACCGGCACCGATTGCACCGGCACCGATTGCACCGGGACCGATTGCGCCGGCACCGATTGGGGAGTCACGGGATGAGGCGTCGGCGCCCGTTGTGCCACAGGTTGTGACGTGACAGATCGCTCCGTACCCGGCCGCCGCCGTGAGCGGGTTTGCGGCCGCCAGCGACGGGCGGCGCGGACTGCGGCGAGCGCCGTGACGGCCGCGACGAAGCGCCAGAACGACACCGTTACCGGGCCGAGATTGTTGTGCCGCTGCAGGATCACGGCGACGGCGCCGCCGGTGCCCCAAGCGATGGCCGCCGCGGCGATCGACAGGACGCCCCGCAGATGCGTGGGTGCCGTCGGGCCGACGGAGGAAACTTCGGAAGTCATGCGTCTCCAGACACGCGCCGAGGGACAGCCGCGCGGCGCGAGTGAGATGGAATGCCGGACAGGACCGCATGGTGCGGGCGGCATCCATCGCCTCGACGATCACGTCGAGGGTGAAGTCTGGTGGGCCAAGCCGTTGGTCGGCCGGCCCTCCACCCGCCCGCTAGCGGACGGGTGGAGGCAGGATCACGAAGCGCACGAAGCCGACTCTAGCCGACGCAACGGGTCGCCCCACGGCTGCGCGGAGCGTCAATCTCGCTCCATGAGATCCCGATCGGCAAACTCGCGCTCGCCGGCTTCGCCGGCCGCGATTGCCACCGGCTCAGGATCGTCCACGATGATCGGTGGCGATTCCGCGACGGCGAACTGCGTGCGATACAGCTCCGCGTAGAGGCCACCGGCGGCGACGAGTTCGTCGTGCGTGCCGCGTTCCACGATGCGTCCGTCGTCGAGGACGAGCAGGGCGTCGGCCTCCCGTACGGTGGACAGCCGGTGCGCGATGACCAGCGCCGTACGGCCGGCAAGAGCCACCGACAGTGCGCGCTGCACGGCCGCCTCCGACTCGGAGTCGAGATGCGCGGTCGCCTCGTCGAGGATCACGATGCTGGGCGCCTTGAGGAGCAGTCGAGCGATCGCGATGCGTTGTTTCTCGCCGCCGGAGAATCGGTACCCCCGCTCCCCCACGACCGTTGCGAGCCCGTCCGGCAAGGTATGGATCAGGTCGGCGATCTGCGCACCGGTCAACGCGTCCCAGATTTCGGCGTCGGTCGCGTCCGGCTTCGCGTATCGCAGGTTCTCCTCGATCGTCTCGTGGAACAGGTGTGAATCCTGCGTCACGACACCGATCGTGTCGCGCAACGAGCCGAGGGTCGCATCGCGTACGTCCACGTCGCCGACGAGCACGGCGCCACTCGTGACGTCGTACACGCGGGAGATGAGCATCGACGTCGTCGACTTGCCGGCACCGGACGGCCCCACGAGCGCGACCATCTGACCGGGCAGCACCTCGAAGCTCAAGCCGCGCAGCACGGGCTCGGACACCGTACGGTCGAGGGCGGCCACGTCTTCCAGCGACGCTAGAGAAACCTCGGCCGCGGTCGGGTAGCGAAACGACACGTCACGGAACTCGATGTGTCCGGTGCCGGCCGGCACGTCGACGGCGTCC
>DASQPR010000761.1:0-2418 GCA_035643815.1 Micromonosporaceae bacterium
GATCTGCTCGGCTCGACCGACGGACGGACCGATTGTGTCGGTCACGGCACAGCAGTGGCGAGCATCATCGCAGCGGCCCCGACGAACGGCGTCGGGTTTCGTGGTCTCGCCCCGGCCGCCAACATCCTCCCCGTCCGAGTCACGGAGGCCGAATTGGTCGGCAACGAGGCGTCGGGCGACGCAACGACCGCGGCCGGCCTCGGGGACGCCATAACCTGGGCCGTCAACCACGGAGCCGACGTGCTGAACATTTCGGTCGTCGTAGGCACGGACGACCGTGCGCTGCGTCAGGCGGTTGCCCGAGCGATCGACAAAGGCGTGGTGGTGGTCGCGTCCGTCGGCAACAGCCACAACGATTCCGGCCCGGATCCGACACCGTATCCGGCCGACTATCCGGGCGTCATCGGAGTCGGTTCGATCGACTCGACCGGTGAGCGGTCGGGCACGTCCGAGGTCGGAGACTTCCTCGACGTGGTGGCGCCTGGTGGTGGGGTTACGGCCGATCGCCTTCCGAGCGGGCTTGCCGCCTTCGATGGGACGAGCTTCGCCGTGCCGTACGTCGCCGCGACCGCCGCACTCGTCCGGCAAGAGTTTCCCGGGCTCGGTCCGGATCAGGTCGCCGCCCGCATCTTCGCGACGACCGACCAGCCACCGATCGGCGCGAGCGCCAACGATTACGGACATGGGATCGTCGATCCGTATCGAGCGGTCGCGGGCGCACTGCCCGGCCTGGATGTCGTTGCACCGCAACCCTCGCCGACGACCACGCCACTGCACGTCGCCGGTGGTCCGGTCGCCGCGCCCGCGGTCCGAATCGAGAATCCGGGGCGGCAACGATCCATCGTTGCCATAACCGTCGGCATTGCGCTGATCATGCTGGCGTTCGGGTGGACGCTCACCGCCGCGCACCGGCGTCGACTCGACGGACATCCGTGATGCTGGCCGGCGGGGTTGACGTCGGCGCGGAGAGCATTCGATCCATCGTTTCGGCACGTACGCGTAGCAAGGCCGGACACGACGGAGGCCGCCCGTAAGCACGCGTCGCGCGCTCCGGACGGCCACCCCCGTCATCACACCGATGTGCAATCGCCGTCGGCCTGTTGACCTTCGCCTCAGTTGAACATGTTGGCGTTGCGGGTCTCCGTGACCTGGTATTCGGCGGCCGATTCGTCGACGGCGTTCTTGATGTCGTGCAGCATCCGCGTCAGGTCGTTCGCCGCGTTCGTCCACTTGAGGTGGTTGGCATCGTAGGACTCGCGCGCGGTGCCGGACCACGTCGCGACGAGGGGCTTCGCGTCGGCCTCCAGATTGGCGAGCTGACCCTGCAGCTCATTGACCGCGGACTGGATGTCGCGACTCGCCTGCTCGAGCGCCGCGAAGTTGACGACCAACAGGCCGTCGTGTGAGCCACCCATGATCAGTTCGCCCCCTTCAGCGGCAGCGTCACGGTCGCCGACGGCTTCATGCGGCCGGCCGCGTTGGCGTCCGACGTCGTGTAATGCCCGGCCGCCGAACGCATGTTCTCCGCGGTCGCCGTCAGCGCCTGATTCAGCGCGGACTGGTCATCCGCCCACTCCTGCTTGACCTGCTCAAATGAGCGGCCACCCGCACCCTGCCACTGCGTACGCAGGACCTCGAGCTCGCTCAACAGACGCTTCAGCGTGCTCTGCAGCGACGAATTCACGTTGTCGAACTTCGTCGCGGTTTGCAGCATGACGGCCGCCTCGGTTTGAGTCGTCTGCATGCGTGGTGTCACCTCGCCTCATGTGAATGCCGACTGAAAAATCGAACCGCCGACGGCGTCGACGTCCTCATTGCTCACCGACGGTATCGACGCGAACGATTGCCTCGCTACCCCCACTTCGAAGCTGTGGATAACTCTGGACCAACCGACCACTGTGGTCGATGCCTACCCCTCGTACGTCAACTGCCGGTGGCCTTCTGCGCAGCGGATCGACTGAGCACAACCCCGGTCGGCAGTGTGTTGACGACATCGCTCGGAAGTGTCAGTACCCTCGCCGAGGCGTAACCGAGGCTTGCAAGCGAGTCGGAGTCCGCGATCGGAAAGCGCTCGCCGTCGTCGGTGAGCAGGTAGGTCGGTCCGGCCGCGACCGGACCGGTGGATCCGGGTGACGCGGCCGCACGCACCAGCGCAGCGCGTCCACCCGGGACGACCAGGCGGGACTCGCCCGCAAGTTGATCGGAACCGGCCGGCGTCCGGGCACCGACGCTCACCCCGGACACCACGCCGGCGCCGGTCATGCCCACGCACAGGCTCGTGTCCGTGCTCGCGAACGCCGGCGCCTGCGCCGGCCAGTCGACTCCGACACCAAGTGACGGAGCCGCGCCGTCGAACGCCTGTTGGTCGACGTGAATCGGAGCGCCGGTGCCCTCATCGCCGAGGATGTCCTTCTGCAG
>DASQPR010000762.1:0-2345 GCA_035643815.1 Micromonosporaceae bacterium
ATCCACGCCAGGCAGAACGGCGTCAAGCTCCCCTTCACCGCCAACACCCCTTACATCAACAGCATCTCCGCCGACGAACAGGCCCTGATGCCGGGCAGCCCGGATCTCGAGCGCCGCATCAAGAGCCTCGTCCGCTGGAACGCGGCGGCGATGGTCGTGCGCGCCAACAAGGCGGAAGAGGGCATCGGCGGACATATCTCCACCTTCGCCTCAGCGGCGACGCTGTATGAGGTCGGCTTCAACCATTTTTTCCGAGGCCGCAGCGAAGGCGAATCGGCCAACGATGGCGACGTCATCTTCTTCCAGGGACACGCCGCCCCCGGCATTTACGCGCGCGCCTATCTCGAAGGGCGAATCGACGAGTCGCATCTGGAGAACTTCCGCCGGGAAACCAAGCCCGGCGGAGGGCTGTCGTCGTATCCCCACCCGTGGCTGATGCCCGACTTCTGGGAATACCCGACCGTCTCGATGGGGCTCGGCCCCCTGATGGCGATCTACCAGGCGCGCTTCATGCGCTACCTCGAGGATCGCGGCCTGAAGCCGCACTCCAGCGCCAAAGTCTGGGCGTTCCTCGGCGACGGCGAGACCGACGAGCCCGAAGCGCTGGGCGCGATCACGCTGCCGGCGCGCGAGAAACTCGACAACCTGATCTTCGTGATCAACTGCAACCTGCAGCGGCTCGACGGCCCGGTGCGCGGTAACGGCCAGATCATCCAGGAGCTCGAGGCGGCGTTCCGCGGCGCCGGCTGGAACGTCATCAAGGTCATCTGGGGTCGGGAATGGGACACGCTGCTCGCCGCCGATACCGACGGCGCACTCGTCAACCTCATGAACGTGACCAACGACGGTGACTACCAGACGTACAAGGCGAACGATGGCGCGTACGTCCGGGAGAACTTCTTTGGCCGGGACCCGCGCACCCGCAAGATGGTGGAGAACTACACCGACGAGCAGATCTGGAATCTGAAGCGCGGCGGCCACGACTACCGCAAGCTCTACGCGGCCTATCAGGCAGCGATGAACCACACCGGCCAGCCGACGGTCATCCTCGCCAAGACGGTCAAGGGCTGGACGCTCGGGTCGCACTTCGAGGGCCGCAACGCAACGCACCAGATGAAGAAGCTGACGCTGGACGACCTCAAGGGCTTCCGCGACCGGCTCTATCTCGACATCCCGGATTCGGCGCTGGAGGCCGACCCGTACCTGCCGCCGTATTACCACCCGGGCAATGACTCCGAAGAGATGGCGTACATGCACGAGCGCCGCCAGGCCCTCGGTGGGTACATGCCGGAGCGGCGGAACACGCCACGCAAGCTCGACCTGCCGAAGGCCGAGGCGTACAAGGACGCGAAGCGGGGCTCCGGCAAGCAGAAGATCGCCACGACGATGGCGTTCGTACGGCTGCTGAAGGACCTCATGCGCGACAAGACGTTCGGGGCGCGTTGGGTGCCGATCATCCCTGACGAGGCCCGCACGTTCGGCATGGACTCCTTGTTCCCGACGGCGAAGATCTACTCGCCGCACGGCCAGAATTACACGCCGGTCGACCTCAACCTGTTCCTGTCCTATAAGGAGGCGACGAACGGCCAGATCCTCCACGAGGGCATCAACGAGGTCGGTTCGGTCGCGTCGTTCACCGCCGCCGGCTCGTCCTACGCCACCCACGGCGAACCGATGATCCCGCTCTGCATCTTCTACTCGATGTTCGGGTTCCAGCGCACTGCCGACGGCCTGTGGGCCGCGTCCGACCAGATGGCCCGCGGCTTCCTGCTCGGGGCCACGGCCGGTCGTACGACGCTGAACGGCGAAGGACTCCAGCACGAGGACGGTCAATCGCACCTGATCGCCGCGACGAACCCGGCCGCCGTCGCCTACGACCCGGCGTACGCGTTCGAGACGGCGTACATCGTCGAGGACGGCCTGCGGCGCATGTACGGCGACGATCCGGAGAACATCTTCTACTACCTGACGCTCTACAACGAGCCGATGGTGCAACCGGCCGAGCCGGAGGGCGGCGTCGACGTACCGGGGCTGCTCAAGGGTCTCTACCGCTACGCACCGGCGCCGACCGTCGACCGGCACGGCGCCGAGGGCGACGCGCCCACGGCCCAGCTGCTCGCGTCCGGTGTCGGGCTCCCCTGGGCGCTCAAGGCCCAGCAGCTGTTGGCGAACGACTGGGGTGTCGCGGCCGACGTGTGGTCGGCGACGTCCTGGACCGAGCTGCGGCGCGACGCGGTCAATTGTGAGGAGCACAATCTCCTGCACCCGGCCGACGAGCCGCTGGTCCCGTACGTGACGTCCGCGTTGGCCGGCACCGGCGGCCCGGTTGTCGCCGTGTCGGACTA
>DASQPR010000763.1:0-2140 GCA_035643815.1 Micromonosporaceae bacterium
CCAGATCTGCTCGAATCGCCGTGATACCAACGGGTCTGGGAGCTGATCGCTTCTGCGCACCCGGGTACGTTATGCGCGAGATCGGACAACCCACGAACGTGACGACCGCCAACTGTGGACGATGAGGGCGCTTGTGGACAGCCCGCCCGTCGCGACTAACCCCGGCGGTCGGCACCATCCCAGCGGGGAACAGGCGTCAATGGCGATGCAGCACAATCGACACGAGGCCCGGACCGACGTGAGCGGCGACAACCGCCCCGATCTCGCTGGTATAGGTTAGCCGGACCTTGTCGCCCAGCCGTCCGACGACCGCCGCCTCGATCTGCGCGGCACGCTCCGGCGCGAGCAGATGGTGGACGGCGATATCTACGTCGGCGTCACCGGCCGCCTCTACGGCCAGATCGACCATGCGGGCAATGGCTCGGCTGGCCGTCCGGACCTTGTCACGAACCACGATGGCGCCGTCACTGACGTGCAGAATCGGCTTGACCGATAGGGCCGTGCCCAGCAGCGCGGACGCCGCCCCAATGCGACCACCTCGACGCAGATACTCCAGGCTGTCGACGTAGAACAGCACGCTCGTGTTGTCGATGGCGACGCGGGCCGCCTCACAGACCGCGTCGATGGTTCCACCGGCGGCCGCGACTTCGGCCGCCGCGATAGCGCCGAAGCCGAAGCCCATGCCGGCCGACAGCCCGTCGATGACTTCGATGGGGCCTTTGCAATTCGCCGCCGCAAGCATCGCGGCCTCGCATGTCCCGGAGAGCTTGGACGACAGGTGTATCGAGACGATGCCGGTGGCCCCAGCGTCGTGGAGAGCGCGATAGACCGTCTCGAACTCGGCCGGTGCTGGCCGCGACGTTGTTACGGTGCCTCGCCGGGCGACCAGCGCCGCGGCGACGTCGGTCGGCGTGATGTCGATGCCTTCGAGGCCTTCCCGGCCGCCGATGACCACGGTCAGCGGCACGACCGTCAGTTCGTGCGCGGCGGCGAGCTCAGGCGGGAGGTAGGCCGTCGAGTCGGTAACTACCGCGATACGGGCCATGCCGGCACCGTATCCGATCGGCGCTCGCGGCGCGCGATCAACACCGCGCCGCCGTACGCGTGATCAACGCGACACTGCGTAATGCGGCGAGGCCGCTCGCTCAATGAGGTGCCCCGCCGGCCACCGTCGTCGGGACGTCATCGGCCCGATCGCGACTCGCCGGCGGTGCGGCGGCGCGATCGGATGCGACCGACAATCCCGATACGACGCCGACGTTGTATGAGTGCAGAACCCAGCCGCCGCGGTGGGCATGCCATTGGATCTCGGCCCAGTGACAGTTCATCAGGCCCATGACCCGGCCCGACACATCCGACGACCAGCCCAGCATCGAGCCCATCGCCTGCTTGGCCGTCCCGCCATGGGTCACTACGACAACGGTGCCGCCGAGTTGGGCGGCGTCAGTCATCGCATCGAGCGCTCGCTTTCGCAGCGCGTCGATGTCCTCGATACCGGCCGCGTCCGCAGGCTCGCCGCGCCGCCAGCGAGCCCATACGTCCGGGTACGCGTTGCGGACCTCGGCGTTGGTCAGGCCTTGCCAATCGCCGAAGTATCGCTCGCGGAGCCGTGGGTCGAGGCGGACAGTGAGCCCGGTGACCGCGGCGAGCGCCGCCGCCGTATCGGCGGCTCGCCGCAGATCGCTGGAGACGATCACGTCGGGGTGATCGTTGGCGATGTGTCTTCCCGCCGCCGCTGCCTGCGCCCGGCCGATGTCGTCCAGCGCCACGTCGGCGTGCCCCTGGATCCGGTCGGTCGCGTTCCACTCGGTCTGGCCATGCCGCCAGATGATCAGCCGGCTCACGCCGTCTCAGCGGACGAGCCCGGCACCGAGTTGGCAAGAGCGCGATCGACGAACGGGATGCGTTCGCAGTCTTTCCAGAGCCGGTCGAGCGCGTAGAACTCGCGTTCCTCGGCGTGCTGTACGTGCACCACGATGTCGACGTAGTCCAGCAGGACCCAACGGCCGGCCCGCTCACCCTCGCGGCGCACGGGTTTAGCCTTCTCCGGTAGCGCCAGCAGCGCCTCTTCGATGGCGTCCACGATCGAGCCCACCTGGCGCTCGTTCGGCGCCGATGCGACAACGAAGATGTCCGTGAT
>DASQPR010000764.1:0-7061 GCA_035643815.1 Micromonosporaceae bacterium
GCACGATCGGCAGCGCGATCGGGATGGCGGTGACGGCCGACAGCGCGAGCGCCGCGATTACCCAACCGAACCGCCCGCGCCGGAATCCGTGCTCGGACCGCACCCAACGAGAGACCCGTACGCAACCGGCCGCGTAATACAACGCGAGCAGCCCGAACGTGTAGTAGACCTGACCGCCGCTGACCAGCACGATCACCGACACGACGAGATACGCCCAGCCCAGCGACCGGATCGGTCGCCACCGCGGATCGCGGAAGAGCCCGAGCAACCCGGCGATCCAGATCGGCACCATCGGCGGGCCGAGCAGGATGAGCTGGAATGGCACGTACGTGACCCGGTCGTCGCCGCCCTTGTCGGTCGAGATGGCGCTGGCCATGTGCAACTCGGGCCAGCCGTTCGAGGCCTGGTAGATGAGCGTCGGTAGCCCTATGACGATCGCCAACCCGACGCCGGCCCAGAGCCACTTGCTTCCCAATGCTCTGCGCGGGCCAGCGATCAGCAGCCCGACCGCCAATCCGATGAGCAGCAGGACGATCAACTGCTTGTTGTAGAGGCCGATGCCGACGGTCACGCCGGCCGCGAGCCACCATCGCGGCTCGGATCGCAGCAGTGCTCGGCTGGCGAACAACACAACGAGCACCCACACGGCGAGGTCCGGCGTGGCGGTCAGGAACACGTGCCCGGCGATGAGCGGGAACGCACCGGCTCCGCCGAACGCCGCGAGAATCTGCGCCAAGCGGTTCCCGCCGAGCTCACGGCACACCAGCGCGACGAGCATGACCGTCGCGACCGCGAACAGGATCGCCGGCACGCGCAAGGCCCACAGCGAGTCGCCGAACAGCGCGGTCGACGCCCGTACCAACATGGGTGTCATCGGCGGTTCGTCGACATAACCCCAGGCCGGATGGGCCGCGAGCATCCGGAAGTACAGCTCGTCGCGGTGATAGCCATAGCCATTCGCGGTGACCGCGAGCAGCGCACCGACCACAATGGCCACCGCGGCGACCGGGCGCCACGCGTACCGCGGCAAATCCGGACCCGAGGGTACGGACGGAGCGACGTTCAGATCGATCGGACCAGCGGGGACAGGCATTGCGGCGGTGGTCATTGCGCGCACGGTAGCCGGCCGTCGATAAGTGTCACAAGACATTTCCGATGAACTCTGCGTCGGGAAGTCGACCCGTCATTTGCCGACCGGTCATCCGCGCTTATTGATGTCGATGCCTGACTCTGTTAGGCACAACAGCATGACTCTCCGCTCCCGGATAGCGCTGGGCGCCGCGGCCACCACCATCGCCGCGCTCGCCCTAGCCGCACCCGCCTTCGCCGCCTCACCCGACGTCGACATCGCCCAGGTGTACGGGGGTGGTGGCAACGCCGGCGCGACCCTGACCAACGACTACATCGAGTTGTTCAACCGCGGCACGACCGCGGTCGACCTCACCGGCTGGAGCGTGCAGTACGCGTCGGCCGCGGGCACGTCATGGCAGGTCACTCAGTTGTCCGGCAGCATCGCGCCAGGCGGCGACTACCTCGTGCAGGAGTCGGCCGGGACCGGCGGCACCACCGCGCTGCCGACACCCGACGCATCCGGGTCGATCGCGATGAGCGCCGCGTCCGGCAAGGTCGCTCTCGTCACGGCCACGACCGCGCTATCGTGCGGGGCGACGTGCTCGAGTGCCGCGGGCGTGCGCGACTTCGTCGGCTACGGCGCGGCGAACGACTTCGAGACCGCGGCCGCACCCGGCCTGTCCAACACGACGGCGGATATTCGCGCCGCGGCCGGCGCGACCGACACCGACAACAACGCCGCCGACTTCACCGCCGGTGCGCCGACGCCGTTGAATTCGGCCGGCGAGGGTCCGGGTGGCGGTGGCGGCAACCCGCCGCCGACGTCCGCCTTCATCCACGACATCCAGGGAGCGGCACACCGCTCGCCGCTCGTGGGCAAAAAGGTCACGTCGGTGCCGGGCGTCGTCACGGCGGTCAGCACGAACGGCTTCTGGTTCCAGGACCCGCAACCCGACAACAACATCGCCACGAGCGAGGGCCTGTTCGTCTTCACGAGTTCGAAGCCGACCGTCGCTGTCGCGGACAGCGTGCTCGTCAGCGGCACGGTCAGTGAATTCCGGCCCGGTGGCGCCGCGTCCAACCTGTCCACCACCGAGCTAGGCAGCCCGACGGTGACCGTTGTCAGCAGTGGGGCGACATTGCCCGCGCCGACCGTGATCGGTCCGGGAGGTCGGGTCGCTCCCGACGTGCCCCGTACGGACGCTCCCGGCGACGTGGAAACCGCTCCGTTCGACCCGACCGTGAACGCACTCGACTTCTACGAGTCGATGGAGGGCATGCGCGTCCAGGTCAACGACGCACAGGCGGTCGGGCCGACGAACTCGTTCGGCGAGATCCCGATCATTCCGGCCGGCTCGAACGCGATTCGAACGCCACGCGGCGGCGTCCTCTACGGGTCGTACGCCGACTCGAACACCGAGCGTATCATCATGGACTCGACGCTCGCGCCGGTCCCGCAGGTCAGCGTCGGTGCGACGTTCCCCGGTGCCACCGTCGGCGTGCTCGACTACGACTTCGGCAACTACTATCTCCACCCGCTCACGTCGCCGACCGTGACGCCGAGCACGATCCAGCCCGAGGTGACCCAGAAGCAGGGTCCGCTCGAGTTGGCGATCGCGACGTACAACGTCGAGAACCTGGCGCCGACCGATCCGCAGGACAAGTTTGACCGGCTCGCGACCGGGCTCGTGCACAACCTTCAGTCGCCGGACATCGTCTCGCTGGAAGAGATCCAGGACAACGACGGTGCGGTTGACGACGGCGTGGTCGCGGCGAACGTGACGCTCGACAAGCTCGTCGCCGCCATCACGGCCGCCGGTGGCCCGACGTATGCCTACCGCGAAATCGATCCGGTCAACGACACCAACGGCGGTGAGCCGGGCGGCAACATCCGGGTCGCGTTCCTGTTCCGTACGGACCGGGGCGTGCAATTCATCGACCGGCCGGGCGGCAGTGCGACGAGTTCGGTCGGTGTCAAGAAGGTGCTCGGCACGGCACAGCTGACGCAGTCCCCCGGACTCATCGACCCGACCAACGCGGCGTGGGACGACTCGCGTAAGCCGCTGGTCGGCGAGTTCCGCTTCAAGGGTCGACAGGTAATTGTGATCGGCAACCACTTCGACTCCAAGGGCGGCGACGACCCGCTGATGGGCCGGTTCCAGCCGATCTCGGAGCCGAGCGCGGTCCAGCGGCACCAGCAAGCAACGCTCGAACGGTCGTTCATCGACCAGATTCGCGCGGCCAACCCGAACGCGGCCGTGGTGGCGCTCGGCGACCTGAACGACTTCCAGTTCAGTCAGACGGCCGACATCCTTGTGGGTGATGGTTACCTGACCGACCTGCCGCGTACGCTTCCCGCGCCGGAGCAGTACAGCTACGACTTCGAGGGCAATTCGGAGATTCTGGACCACATCCTGATCTCCGGTGCGCTCGCCGGCCAGCCGCACCAATACGACATCGTCCACATCAATGCCGAGTTCGCGAACCAGACGTCCGACCACGATCCACAGGTCGTCCGTTTCCCGCTCTTCCCGATAGCCGGGCTACTGGGGTAGCCCGATAGAAACCGCCGGCCCGTGGGTGCGATCCCGCGGGCCGGCGGCGTTCCATCGGTTCTGCAAACGGCAAGCGGCCCGTGCCCGACCGGCCGTCGCGACCGTCGTCGCCGCCGCGGCGGCTCAACCGCTCAACTGCTTGGCCGGTGCCGGCACCGGCTCGACCGGGATCGACGGACGCGTGAGCCACCGGGTCGCCACCGCCCCGGCCAGCAAATAGAGCACAGCTTGCCCGTTGAGGACGGCCACGACGCCCAACCGGTCGCCCAGCAGCCCGCCACCGATCATGCCGACCGCCTGGCCGACGCTCGCGGCGACTCCGAATGCCGCGAAGACAGTGCCGCGCCGGCCATCTGGGGTTGCCCGTTGCACGACGCTGAGCAGGCCGGTCACCATCGCCACGCCGGGTATGCCGGCCACGATGAAGAGCACGACGTAGACCGGCACCGCCGTCGTTAGCTGCGGTGCATTCCAGATTGCGAGTTCGACCAGCCCGAACGCGATCGCCGAGATGGCGGTGAGCCGGGCCGGCGCGATGCGGCTCGCCACCGCGAGGAGCAGTCCGCCGGCGATGGCACCGATCGCCTGAACGCCCCGCAGCGTGCCGATCTCGGTCGAGTCGCCGTGCAGCGCGCGTGCCACGAACACCACGAACAGCACGACGAACAATCCCTGCGCGACGCTCGCGAGAAGCAGGGTCGCGAGCCCCCCGCGAATCACGCGTGGCGCCAGCGCCGAACGCCAGCCTCGCGGTGGATCGGCTGCGTCCCCGGCAGCGACGTGTAGGGTCGGCACTTTCCCGGGTACGTGGGTGAGCCGGCCGATCAGCGCGACGGCGACCAGGAAGCTCGCCGCGTCGACGACGACAACGCCGGTGAGCCCGCCGCCGATCGCGAGGAGCAAGCCACCGATCGGCGCACCGACGAGTCGCCCGATGTTCTGGTTCAGCCCAACCAGAGAGTTCGCCGACACTAATTCGTCATTGGCGACGAGAGTCGGCAACAGCGCGTT
The DNA here is from genome assembly GCA_035643815.1 of Micromonosporaceae bacterium. Lineage (GTDB taxonomy): Bacteria > Actinomycetota > Actinomycetes > Mycobacteriales > Micromonosporaceae > DASQPR01. The sequence continues at coordinate 4,638 of DASQPR010000764.1, forward strand.
CTTCGTCGGATCGAATGCGCTGGCCAGCGCCGCCTCCAGCGCGATGACCACATAGACGATCGGCAGGTCGGCCCGAGCATGTACGAATAGCAGCGGGATGAGCGCGAGCGCCTGCAGGAGCGACACGATCATCAGAGTGCGACGGCGGTCCCAGAGATCGGCGATCCGGCCGACCAGCGGCGCCAGTAACACGGGCGGTATCAACTCGACGAGAAACGCGGCCGCAGTGCCGAGCGTCGAGCCGGTGAACTGATAGACGAGAATCGGCAAGCTCGCGAGCAGCAACCAGTCGCCGGTGTCCGAGATCAGACCGGCGAGCCACAGGCGCCGAAAGTTCGGCGTACGCAGGGCGGTCATGACCCGGCCTCGCGGTCGAGCGTCGGCACCGCGTGCAAACCGACGTGCACCAGGCCGGCGTCGATCGGGGCGTCCTCCCGCGTCGCCGACAGATAGGGCCGGATCATCGCGTCGATCTGCGTACCGAGTGCCACCAGTTCGTCCGGGCTCAACCGAAGCGTGTACGTCGAGTACGCGTACGCCTCGCGCCACGCCGGCGGTGCCTGGTGCCGACGGGTCATGAAGTCGCGGACGATCTGCTGGTCGTGCTGGAGTGTCACCGCGAGCAGCCGGCTCGCCTCGGGCGAGAGTGGCTGATCCGGATCGGCGACGTCCGTGTCGTATCCGGTGACCAGAGCACGCCACGGGCGCTCCCGACCGTCGTTCGACTCCACCGTGTCGACCAACCCGGCCTTGGCCAGCGTACGAAGGTGGTAGCTGCAGTTGGACGGCGTGTCACCGACCGCCCGCGCGCACACCGACGCGGTCGCCGGACCACTTGCCATCAGGTAGCTGATGAGTTCGAGACGGACCGGATGAGCGAGCGCCGCCAGCGCCTCCGGCTCGGTGATGCGTCGGCGTACTTCGCGCGGCATGCCCGTACCCCTCACTCTGAAAGCGTCTTTCAGACCTACCGTAACGGGGCGAGGGGAGAATGCGAAAGGCTCTTTCAGAATTTTGTCCTCACCTCGACCGCGACGGCGACGGGCGTTTGCCGGATCGGCGCCGAGGGTAGCCATGAGCCAATCAGGGACCGCATCGGCGCAGGGTGTGCCCGGTACAAACCCCCGGACAAACGAATGCGGAGCAGTGAGATGGCGACGAGTGCCGAGTCGACGTGGCGGGCAGGTGATGTCGTCGGCGGCCGTTATCGGCTGGCCGAGTTGATCGGTAGCGGTGGCATGTCGGTGGTGTGGCGCGCACACGACGCCGTGCTCGACCGTCCGGTCGCGGTCAAGATGCTGTCCAAGGCTGGCAGCGAGCGATTCCGCATCCAGTTGCGCGCCGAAGCACGGGCCTACGGTCGCCTGAACACCCCGCGCATCGCCCAGGTCTACGACTACGGCGAGACCGACACCGCCGCGCCTTATCTGGTCATGGAGTACGTGACCGGCGAGCCGTTGTCGCACCGCCTGCGAGACGGCGCGATGCCGTGGACCGCGGCCATCGTGATGGCGGCGCAGATCGCCGACGCGCTTCGTGACGCGCATGCGCACGGCCTTGTCCATCGCGACATCAAGCCGGACAACGTGATCCTCACTGACGGCGGCGCGAAACTCGTCGACTTCGGCATTTGCGCGATGATCGGGGCACCGGATGCCGACCCGGACGGACGACTGCTCGGCACACCGGCGTATCTCGCGCCGGAGCGGATCGCGGACGCCCCCGTGCAGCCGGCGGCCGATGTGTACGGACTGGGGGTGCTGCTCTATCGCGCCCTGACCGGCGGCCTGCCGTGGCCGGCCGATACGAGTACCGGCCTGATCCGCGCGCACATGTTTGCCGAACCAACGCCGATGCCGGCGATCGACGAGCTGCCGGCCGACGTCGCTCACATCTGCGCGGCCTGCCTCGAGAAAGATCCGCATGCGCGCCCGTCCAGCGCCGAACTCGCGAACACGTTGTGGCTCGCGACGCTGACCGGCAACGCGCCGATCTCGCCGGCGCCGGCGTTCTTCGCAAACGCAGCACCTCCCTCGGCGGCCGCACCGCCCTCGCTGGCCGCACTTCCCCAGCCGGCCGCGGCTTCATCGGGTCGAGCGTCGGCGTCGGCCTCTGCTTCGGCTTCGGCCTCTGCTTCGGATCCGGCTCCGGTTTCGGCGGCGTCGTCGCCGGGTGCGACCGCTGCGATGACCGAGGCGATGACCGAGGCAATGGCAGACGAAGCGACCGAGGCCGGAAGGGAAGCAGCGGCGATCCGGCCTGGTGCATCGATAGACCATCGCAGCTCCGCGCGAGCGGTGGCCGCCTTCTGGGCGGGGATGCCACATCTGCCGTCTCCGGTGCACCGGCGCAGCCCGGCCGGCAAATTGTCCATCACGCGCTCGGTCATGCGATCCGACGCGAATGCCGCGGGCGATCGGGCGG
>DASQPR010000765.1:0-2534 GCA_035643815.1 Micromonosporaceae bacterium
TCAAGTCGGGCAACGCGGTGCTGTTGCGTGGCTCGTCATCGGCATTCCGGTCGAACACGGCGATCGTCGCGGCTCTGCGGCTCGCGGTCGACAAGACGGGGCTGCCGGCCGATGCGATCCAGCTCGTCGACGCATCGACGCGCGAGACCGTACGCGAGCTGATGACCGCCCGTGGCCTCGTCGACGTACTGATCCCTCGGGGCGGCGCCGACCTGATCCGGTCGGTCGTCGACGGCTCGACGGTGCCCGTGATCGAGACCGGGGTCGGCAACTGTCACGTGTACGTCGACGCCGGCGCCGACCTCGACATGGCGTTGGAGATCCTGCTCAACGCGAAGACGTCGCGGCCGTCGGTGTGCAATGCCGCCGAGTCGCTGCTCGTACACGCGTCGGTGGCGCCGGCGTTCCTGGCACGGGCGCTGCCGGCCCTCGACGCCGCTGACGTGACCGTGCACGGCTCACCGGACGTCGTGTCGGCCGGCGCGGCTGCCGGGGTGGCGATTCCGGCCGCGACCGACGACGACTTCGGCCGCGAGTATCTGTCACTGGATCTGTCGGCTCGCGTGGTCGAATCGCTCGACGAGGCCGTCGAGCACATCCGGCGCTATGGCACCGGGCACTCGGAGACGATTGTGACGCGGTCGCTGGAGCGCGCCCGCGAGTTCACGGCTGCCGTCGACGCCGCCGTCGTGCTCGTCAACGCGTCGAGCCGTTTCGTCGACGGCGGCGAGTTCGGGTACGGAGCCGAAATCGGAATCTCCACGCAGAAGCTGCACGCGCGCGGGCCCATGGGCCTGGCCGAGCTGACATCGACGAAGTACGTCGTGTTCTGCACCGGCCAAACCCGCTGAGCCGTCCGTCCGTTCATCCCACGCTCAAGATCCGCTTTAGTGCGCTCTCATGGTCCTATCGACGCCTCGGATAGAGCAATGAGTGCGCACTAATCCGGATCTTGGCCGCCGCGCCGTGACCAACGTCGGCCGGACAGGACGTCAGCGCAACCCGCGAATGGCAGCCAAGGTCGTGTGAACGTCGAATGCTTCGCCGTCGTCGCTAGCCCAGCCGCCATCCGTACGCTGGGTCTGTCCGAGCCGCAAACGCGCGGCCTCCAACACGCCGTCCAGCGGCGACAAGCCGACCCGGCGGAAGGCCGCGGCGAGCCAGGCGACGTCGGCCGCACTCATGTCCGGGATGCGGTCGGTCAGCCGGAGCTGGATCTGCGCGGATTCGTAGAACCAACCGGCGTGGTAAAGCATGGCGCCGCCGAGCCAGCCCGCAACCAGGAACGACGGCCACGAACCGTCGGGACGAAGCGCGGCGCGGAAGGCCTGCGTGGCCCGCGCCACCACTTCGGCGTGGGTGGTCGCCTCGGGCGATGGCGCCGGCACGGGCGGTCCGGCGACGGTGAGCCAGAATCCGGCGTCCGCGGTCAGGTAGAGACTCGCCTCCGGATCGCCCGGCTTGGCCCAGGACGGCGCCGTCGATGCGAGCGACTCGTCCTCCTGCCACGTGCCGTCCCGCCGCTGGCGGCTCGCGAGCCACCGCACCGCGGCGCGGGCCGCATCGCGATCGAGCGCGCCGAGATCGTCCAGTTCGGCCAGGCGGAAACAGGTCGCGTCGATGGATGGCTGGTCCCCGCCCCAGAACGCGGGCCAGCCGCCGGACGCAGTCTGGCCCATCTCGACCTTCGCGATCATGTCAGGGTGAGCCGGCAACTCGGAACGCAGCCACGACAGCCGAGCGCGGTCCACCTGATCACCGCGGGCGACGACGAACCCGATAGCGGCGTCAATGTCGACCATGGACGAAAGGCTACCTGTCACGGCAATCGGTACCTCTCCCCCGTGATGCTGCTTGATATCTGTGCGATCGGACGTGAAACACCGGCCGAGCAGGCAATCCTTCTCGACCGGTGTTTAACGAAGAAGACAACGGGAACGGTCAGTAGCTCGGCAGCGCCGGGTCGATCTGCTTGACCCAGGAGGACACTCCACCCTGGACGTGTACGGCATCCTTGAAGCCGGCCGCCTTGATCGCGGCGAGCGCCTCGGCGGACCGTACGCCGGTCTTGCAGTAGAGGACGATCTGCCGGTCCTGGGGCAGGTCGGCGAGCGCCTGACCGGACAGGATGTCGCCCTTCGGGATCAAGCGCGCGCCGGGGATCCGGACGATCTCCCACTCGGCCGGCTCCCGGACGTCGATCAGATCGATCGGCTTGTCGGCGTTCTGCCAGTCGCGCAGCTCGCCGACCGTGATCGTCGAACCGAACGTCGCTTCGGCCGCCTCGGCGGAGACCGTGCCGCAGAAGTCGTCGTAGTCGATCAGTTCGGTGACGGTCGGGTGCTCGCCGCAGACCGCGCAGTTCGGGTCCTTGCGGACCTTGACCGTACGGTAGTTCATCTCGAGAGCGTCGTAGACCATCAGCCGGCCGAGCAGCGGCTCACCGATGCCGGCCAGGAGCTTGATCGCCTCGGTGACCTGGATCGAGCCGATGCTCGCGCACAGGACGCCGAGCACTCCGCCTTCGGCGCAGG
>DASQPR010000766.1:0-3555 GCA_035643815.1 Micromonosporaceae bacterium
GACCTGGACCGGTCGGCCGTCCGGCGCATGCAACGGCACGGCGAAGCCGAGCGGGATGATGGCGAGTCCGGCGATCGCAATGCCGATGGTGGCGACCGTACGCTGCCCGATCCTGTTGGCGTTTCCGACGTTGCCGGTCCCGGCGGCACCATCGACGTTGCCAGCCGTCCGGGTCCCGGCGGCACCATCGACGTTGCTGGCCGTCCCGGTGGCGCCGGACCGGCGGAGTCGAAGCGTCTCGACGACCCGCCAGGCCGACAAGGCGAGCATCCCGCCGCACAGCGCCACGGCGAGCGTCACAAGCGGTGCGCCGCCCAGCGCCGCAAATCGCAGCGCCGGCGAATCGCCCTGACTGAACGCGAGCCGGCCCCACGGAAAGCCGCCGAACGGGACCCGGTCACGCAGAGCTTCCTGACCGACCCAGAGCAGGCCGGTCGCGACCGGCCACAGCCAGCGCCGGCGGTCGATGAGCGGGCTGGCGTACGCCGCGAACGCTCCGGTGAGCGCGACGAAGGCCGCTTCAGCGGTTGCGAGGATGAGCCACGGTCCGGCGCCGCCGACGATGTGTGTCCACTGGATCAGCGGCACGAAAAACAGCAGCCCGGTCACGCCGGCGAGCCGGAAGCCACCCCAGAACGTCCGCCGGTGGACCGCGACCGTGATCGCCGCGACCGCGAACGGCGCGAGCCACCAGAGGTTGGCCAGCGGGAAGGAAGCCAGCAAGCCACCGCCCGCGACAACGGCGAGGAGGATCGCTGGCGCCGTCGGCAGCCCACGCGGATGCGCTCCCGTGGCGGCCGCCGATCCGCCGACCGGTCCGGTCCGCGCGGTCAACGGTGCGCCCGCGGGTGCGGTCGCTGGATCCGTGCTCGCGGCAGCATCCTCGGCTTCGGTCATCGCCGTCGACCCGCTGGCAGCGGGGACAGCCGGGGCCGCGTCGGCCGCCAAGCCGGTCCCGCCGTCCGCGTCGCGATCACGCGCCGCTGTGCCGGTGGTGGAGCTGTTTGTCACCGCTCAACTGTGCCTTATCGACGCTGAGTGTGGAGCACCTAGGTCCGCGAACAGTGTTTTGTCCGCTTCATTGATGTGATCAAGGCGGGCGGACGGGCGCCGGCGCCACCGGCAGACGGTGGCACCGGCAGACGGCGGCACCGGCCGCACCGGCGGCCGCAAACGGAATCGGGGTGCGGCCGTCGCGGCCGCACCCCGAGCTCCAGGACCTACTTCCCCCACGGCACGTCACCTCGTGGTCTGCGACCTTCGGACCGGCTAGAGGTGGACTGGCTGCCCATCTCTGGCCGTTGTCTACTGGCCGCCCCATGCTGTGCCGAAACCATGCCCCACGACCGGTGCGCAGCACCCCTGCCGACCCCCACCCGCTGGGCCTGGCCGGTGCGACGTCCGGTTGATCGTCGCGCGGCCGCGGGCGAAGAGGCGAGCGAATCGGTCGCCAATGAAGTTGGACCCGACAACGGTACGTGCCCGCCCCCGAGGCGTGTCAATGTCTGCGCGAATGTCGATCTCCGCCGTACGGCGTGTCGCCTCGGCGTGTCTTTGTCGGCGGCTTACTGCGCTCGGTTCACCACGCTGAGTAGTTCACTGTGGAGGAGTTGTCGGGATGCGTCCGGAAAGTCCGCGGCTAGCAATCCGGCGGCGGCGAGCACGTACGCCACATCGACGACCGTGTCCGCGTGCCGTGGCAGCGGCCAACCGCCGGCGAGATCGCGCAACGGACCGGCCAGCACCGATGTCGCCGCGGCCGGTTCGGCATGCCGCAAAACGCCGCCCGAACCGATCACCAGCCGTACGTCCCGGAGGTCCTTGCGTGCTGCTCCCCCGGGCTCGCCGCGCGCATGCCGGCGGAGCGCGATGATCGCCGCCAGCTCGGCGATACGGAGATCCTCGGCCCGCTCCATATCGGACGCCGGCAAGAAAGCCGGATCGGCCGCCCGTCGGGACGCGGCCGCCGATAGCCCCTCGTCGACCGGCAGTGGCGACACGGGAACCCGCTCGACCGCGGCGGCCGCCACGACTCCCGCGGCCGACCAGCGCACGCCGAGGTCGCCCTCGACCGTACGGCTGCGCCACAGCGTGCCGGCCACCTCGGCTCGGGGGCCGGTGAGCTGCTCCGGGTCCGGTGTGAGCACCGAGTAGACGTCGGTCGTCGCGCCGCCGATGTCGACCACGACGAGATCGACGCCGAGATCGTCGGCAAGTGCCTCGACGCCGGTCAGCACCAGGTCCGGTGTCGCACCGCGGACAAGATCGATGAAGCGCCGGCCGCCCAGCCGGCCCCGCGACATCTTCTTCCCGCCGATCACATGCGTGAGAAACACCGACCGAATCGCGGCACGCGCCGGCACCGGGTTCAGCACACCGATCCGCGGGAGAACGTTATCGGTCGCCACAAATCGGGCGCCCCGTGCATCCAGCAAACCGCACACCTCGTCGCGGGCATCGGCGTTGCCGGCCACCACGATCGGAACGCGGATCCGCGCGCTCGCGAGCCGGCCCGCGTTGTGCAGCAACACCTCCGCGTCGCCGCCGTCGGTGCCACCGACGAGCAGGATCACGTCCGGCCGCGCCGCGCGCAGCCCGCCGATCGCGGCCGCCGTGAGCTTGCCCGTCGCGACGTGGACCACACGGGCACCGGCCGACAACCCGACGCGGTGACCGGCCTCGGCGGTCACGAGCGACTCGTATCCGACGACGGCCAGCCGAAGACCCCCGCCGGCGCTCGAACACAACCTGATGTCGCTCAGATCCGCACCGGGCATTTCGGCCGCCACCGTGCCGAGTGCGGCCGAAAGTCCGTCGAGCACGTCGGTGGCGATCGTCGTCGGGTGCGCGGCCGTCGCCACCAACCGGCCCGTGGCCACATCGACCACGGCAACCTTCGTGTACGTCGACCCGACGTCCCCGCAGACGACGAGCGACGCTCCGGGCGCCGCGGCGGCGTCGACCGGCACAGCGGCGGCGGAGTCGCCTGGTCGCCGTACCCGCGAAGATGTTGACGTCACGCGGACGGTGGCGGCACCACGACCGTGCCCGTCGCGGTGACCGCGACGATCGGCGGATCGAGTACCTCGGCGGCGGACTCGCCGCGGTCCGGCCGCCCGCGACAGACGACGGCGCACGAGAACTCGATGGTGCGGCTGCGCGTTCCGATCCGGGTCACGGTCGCGGTGATCTCCAGAACGTCCCCGGCCCGCATCGGCGCCCGGAACTGCACGTCCGAATAGGACGCGAACAGTCCTTCGTCGCCGTCCGTCCGGATGCACGCCTCCGTCGCCACGTCGCCGAATAGACCGAGCGCGTAGGCGCCGTCGACGAGGTTGCCGGCGTAGTGGGCGTGCGAGTAAGGCACGTAACGGCGGTGCGTCACTACCAGGCCTTCGCGGGAGTCGGTCACGTCAGGCCGCCTTCTGCTTGTTGGTCACCAGCGCGTCCACCAGGTACGACGCGACCTCGCGCGGCGTCGTCCCGCGGCCGAAGATGCGGTCGACGCCGAGTTGGGTCGTCATCATTTCATCGAAGCGAGGGCCACCGACGACG
>DASQPR010000767.1:0-2391 GCA_035643815.1 Micromonosporaceae bacterium
GACTGCGTGACCGGTCGCTCGGCGGCCAAGCGGTCGAGGAGCCGGTCGAGTTGGTCGGTACGCCATTGCTCGCGCTGCGACAGGTTCGCGGCGATGTCCTTGTCCACGGCCGACAGTCCGAACAGCGGCCGCAGTACGGACCGCTCCGCGTGCCAGAACCGGCACGTCCGTTCCACGATGTACGCCCGCGCATCCTCAGCCGCCATGGCCTTCGTGGCAGTGAGCAACTGGTCCATGCCCGCGCGCTCGGTCAGGTCGGTGAGGACGGCATCGAGCAGACCGGACTTCGACTTGACCTGGTTGTAGACCGTGACCCGCGTGACGCCGGCCGCCGTGGCTACCGCGTCGAGGGTGAACCCTCGCCAATCGCCGGCGGCGAGCAGGTCGCGGCCCGCGTCGATGATCGCTCGGCGGGTGGCGGCCGTCGCAGCGGCTCGACGACCATCCTGACGCATCGGCGAACCTTTCGCTTGACGTAACGTACAGCGACTGACTATACATGGCGTACAGCGAAATTAGAGTCTTAGCGGGAGTGAACGCGTGACACGTGGAAATCTGATCGAGTTCGGTGGTCTTCCCGGCAGTGGCAAGTCGACGCTCGCCCGCCATCTGGCCGACCGGAGGGGCGCGATCCTGCTCCGCGTCGACGAGATCGAGGCGGCGATGCGACGCCACGGTCTCGCTCCCGACCAGACCGGCATCACGGCGTACGGCGTCGCCCACGACATCGCGGGCAGCCATCTGCGCCGCGGCTTCACCGTCATCGCCGATGCGGTCAACCCGGTGCTGGAGGCCCGTGAGGGGTGGCGAGACCTGGCCGAGGCGTCATGCGCCCGGCACGCCGTGATCGAGGTCATCTGTCGCGATGCCGCCGAGCATCGGCGCCGGGTTGAGACGCGCACCAACGACCTACCCGGCTGGATCTATCCGGACTGGTCCGAGGTCGAAAAGCGCGCCGCCGAGTACGAACCGCGTCGGGACGATCGCCTGGTCGTTGACTCGACCCGATCGATCGAGGCCTGCGACCGCCACATAGCCGACTACCTCGACGACTGGGAAAGGAGACTGTGAAATCTTCCACTGATCCCTGCCGGCTGGCCGCGTGACGGTGGGACGATCGGCTCGAATCCGGGGACCGCGTACACCCGCCCGATCTGGGCGGGCGGCGGCCTCGAGACGACGCGAGGAGACAGCGATGTCCGAGCCAACGAAGTCCGACCCGACGAAGTCCAAACCAGCGATCTCTGACCCGACGGCCCGACCAACCGCCGACCAACCCGAAGTCACCGCCCTATACGGCGGTCCGGCGACCCGGCGCATCCGCACCCGCGACCTGCATCTGGCCAAGGACCGGGGCCAGAAGTGGGCGATGCTCACAAGCTACGACCAGTACACGGCGGGCATCTTCGACGCGGCCGGGATCCCGGTCCTGCTGGTCGGCGATTCCGCGGCGAACAACGTCTTCGGTTACGAGACAACGGTTCCCATCAGGATCGATGAACTGCTGCCGCTCGTCCGCGCCGTCGTGCGCGCGACGACGCACAGTCTCGTCATCGGCGACCTGCCATTCGGTTCGTACGAGGAGGGGCCAAAGCAGGCACTGCGCACGGCCGTACGGTTCATGAAAGAAGGCGGCTGCCACGGAGTGAAGCTCGAAGGTGGCCAGCGGTGCGCCAAGCAGATCGCGGCCATCACGAGAGCCGGCATCCCGGTCATGGCCCACATCGGATTCACGCCGCAGAGCGAGCACGCGATCGGTGGATACCGCGTACAGGGTCGTGGCGACGCCGCGGACGACGTGCACGCCGACGCTCACGCGGTCGCCGAAGCCGGAGCGTTCGCGGTCGTGCTCGAGATGGTTCCTGGTGGCATCGCGAAACGCATTACGCACGATCTGACGATCCCGACCATCGGCATCGGCGCCGGGCCGGATACGGACGCGCAGGTGCTCGTCTGGCAGGACATGGCGGGCCTCCGTGCCGCCAAGGCGCCGCGGTTCGTCAAGCGTTATGCCGATCTGGCCGGCGTGCTCGGCGACGCGACCCGGCGCTATGCGGACGAGGTGCGCTCCGGCGCATTCCCGGCCGCGGAGCACACATTTGAGTAACCCGTTCCTTTCGGCGATGCCGGCGACGGTGACGCGCCAACGCGACATCCTCACCGCCATGCTCCAAGTGGTTGAGCTCGAACCGGCACTGCGTTGGTTCGAGCTTGGCTGCTCACTCGGACGTAACGCCGGCGACGAGCTATCCGACATCGACTGCGGGGTCGGGATCGCGGACGACCAGTGGCCGGAGGCACTCGACCTGGGTTCCCGTCTCGGTGCCTGCGGCGGCCCGATCAGCGACACCATGCAGCAGGCGTTTCCCGGTCGCGACGGTGCGCACGGCT
>DASQPR010000768.1:0-2789 GCA_035643815.1 Micromonosporaceae bacterium
TGGCGGCCGAGCCAGTCACCCGCTGAGCCCGCTGACAACGCACGAACAACGCACGACAACGCTCCCGACGGCGCGAGTGGTCGGTCAGCGACCGAGGTACGCGCCGCCGTTGACGTGGATGACCTGGCCGGTGATGTGGCCGGCGCCCGGTGACGCCAGAAAGTCCACGGTCGCGGCGATGTCGGCCGGTGTGCCCGGTCGACCGTTGCGCGTGGCGGCGACCCGGCGCTCGATTCCCGCCGGTGTCATCCGCCCACGGAAGAACTCGGTATCGACCACCAGGCCGGGCGACACGACGTTGACCGTGATGCCGCGGGGTCCGAGGTCGGCGGCGAGACTCGCGGTCCACGCTTCGACCGCCGCCTTCGCCGCGCCGTACGAGTCGGCGCCGTTGCGTGCGGCGATCGAGCTGAAGTTGATGACGCGCGCATCGTCGGCGAGACGCGACGTGAGAGCGGTTGTGACAAGCACGGCGGACACGACGTTCGCGTCGAGGTTCGCTTGCCATTGCCGAGCCAATGCCGCCAGGCCGTCGACCGTCGTCGGGTCGGCGGTCGCCGCGCCATCGTCACCGGACAGGTCGGTGTTGCCGCCGGCGTTGTTGACCAGCACGTCGACGCGGTCGGGCAGGTCCGTCAGGGCCGCGGCCACGGCCTTGGGATCGCTCGCGTCGAACGCGACCGCGCGGGCCCCTATCCGTCCGGCCGCATCGGACAGCACCTGCGTGCGCCGACCGGTGATCGTCACGGCGGCGCCGCTCAGGGCGAACGTGCGGGCGATCTCGAAACCGATGCCCGTGCCGCCTCCGGTCACGACGACGTTGCGCGTCGCGGTTTCCATGTCCCTCCTCGGGTACGTCCATCCGCCCGCCCGGTCCGACGTCGCGTCGAGCGGGGCCGCGGAGTTAGGCAGAGTCGCGTTCCATCAACGCGAGCACCTTCTGGCAGGTGTTCCAGTTGCGGGCCGTCGCGACCACGCCGAGCTTCTTCTCGAAGTTCGGCGCGGTGAGCTTGGTGTCGCGCAGGCCATTGGGGCACCAGATGTATGCCTCGCGACCGATGATCCGAAACTCGTCGGGCTCGAACTTGGCCGGGTCGATCGAGGCGACATTCGCCTTGCTGGGTGCCTTGTCCATGAACGCGACGACGTACTTGGCCGGATCGTTGGCCCGCCCCTCGTACGGATCCCGGCCCAGGACGGCTTTCAGCTCGGCGGCGGTGCGCACGACGCATTTGACCGCGAGGCCCGTGTCGGCGTGCAGCCGCTTCTCGATGGCGGCCGCGACAGTGTCCGGCTTGCCCGTCGTGGTCAGTACGGCGTTGCCGCTCTGCAGCAGCGTCGCGACGTCGGTGTAGCCGAGGTCGGTCAGCATCGCCCGCAGGTCCGCCATGCCGACCTTCACCCGGCCACCGACGTTGATCCCGCGCAGGAACGCGGCATAGCGCGTCGGCGTCGACCTAGCTGACTGGGAGGCCGTCATAGGTGATCACCTTGCCATAGTCGGCCGCGCGTCCATATCGATGGGTTGCGGCCGCCGCGGCTGGCCGTACCCATAACCGCTCCTTATGGTCGTGCACCGAATTGCCGGCTGGTGCCCGCGATGTCCGGCTGCGACGGTGAGAGGTATGGCGACCAGGACTCTGACTCCGCAGATCGCGGCGCTCGCCGCGGATATTTCCACCGTGCTGCGCGCCGACGCACCGGCGATCGACCTGGCGCGCGGCGTCGCCGGGGCGCTAGCGCCCGCGCTCGCCGTCCCTGGCATGTTGGCGCCGGAGCACATGACTGGCCGCGCCGAGTGCTACACCCAGCACGTCCTCTACGTGGATCCCGACCGCCGGTTCTCGATCGTGTCGCTGGTGTGGATGCCGGGCCAGCGTACGGTCATCCACGACCACATCTCGTGGTGTGTCGTCGGCGTCCACCAGGGGATCGAGGAAGAGACGCTCTACCGGCTCGTCGACAACGGCCTCGAGCCGGCGCACCTTGTCCAGACCGGGCACGCGGCCAACGTCGAGGGTTCGACGAGCTACTTCGCGCCGCCGGGCGACATCCACGCCGTCCGCAACTCGAGCGACGGCAAGGTCATCTCGATCCACGTGTACGGCGCCGACGTGTCCACGCTCGGCTCGAGCATCCGGCGCACGTACGACCTGCCGGTGCGTTAGCCGGTCGCGTCCACGCGAGCCAACAGGTCGTCGACCCGCGCGACGACCTCATCCGGGATCTCGATCATCGGTACATGTCCGACGTTCGCGTACTCGTGATACGCCCACGCGGGCAGGGCGGCCGCCGTTGCTCGGGCCGCCGCCACCGGCACGAGGCGATCCTTCTCACCGTGCAGCAGCATGACGGGTGCAGTGATCCGGCGCATCATCTCAGCGTACGCGGTCCGCCGTGCCCCGGCCCGCATCAGCGACCGAGCCGCCTGCAGGAACGCCACGTCGAGTTCGGGCGGCGCGAAGCCATCGCCGGCGACGTAGCGCCGCTCGGCTTGGGTGACCGCCGCGTCGATGAACTCGGCTGGCACCGCGGCCGGATCGACGCAGCACAACGCGAGCGTGTCGAGCACCGACTGTCGCGGCGACAGCTGCGCACGCCGGCTGGCCAGAAACTTCGGGCCGAGCCAGGGCGTGAGGTAGAGCAGGAACATCGCCACGACCTGTCGATCCAGAGTTCCGGCCTTCGGCCGGGGCAGGACCGGATCGAGCAGGGCGATCCCGGCCACGGTCTCCGGGCGGCGACTGGCCTGGCGCATCGAGATGAGGCCACCCATCGAGTTCGCGACC
>DASQPR010000769.1:0-2979 GCA_035643815.1 Micromonosporaceae bacterium
GCGGTCACCGGCGAACTGACGGACGAGCGGGTACGGGACTGGCAACGCGCGGTCGGTGCCTGGTTCCTCGGCGAAACCGATCTGCGGGGCTGGGACGACCAACTCGGCTGGCTACACGCGATCGCCCACGGCGCCGACACCCCTGCTGTGCCGGCCCGGCCTCGCCGACCCGGTCGGCTGGCTCGAACCCTTGCACGGCCATCGACGCCGGCACACCAGGACCGACGCCGGTCTGGGCCGCGAACACTATCGAGACGTTGACGTCGCTCTACATCTACGTACAGCGCGGGATCACTCGCTACGACCCGGTGACACAGGAGCCGACGTCGATCGGAGTGCCCGATGCCCATGCCGAGATCGGTGAACGGATCGCTGGAATCCTGCGTCTGCCGTCGTACTGGCTCGGCTGAGGTCGCGCGCTATTGGCTCGAGACGCCTCGGGCCGACGTCACTCGCCGGTCGGAACGGGCTCAGCGCGTGATCGTGACCTTGTTCAGCCCGCGCGGCGCGTCCGGATCCTCGCCGCGAGCGAGCGCGAGATGCAGCGCCAATCGTTGCAGGGGCAGGATGTCGAGCAGCGGCGCGTAGCGCTCGTCGACGGACGGCGTGGCAATCCTCAGCCGTACGCCGTCGACCGCCGACGGACCGATGGCGACCACATCCGCACGCCGCTCGTCCAGTTTCGTCACGACCTCGCGCATCGCGGCGCCGGCCGGTCCGTCACCGACCACGGCGAGGACGGGCACGTCCGGTGCCGTCATCGCCAGCGGTCCGTGCAGCAAGTCCGCTCCGGAGAAGGCGAGCGCCGGCAGGTAGGACGTCTCCATCAATTTGAGCGCCGCCTCGCGGGCCGTCGGATAGGCGTACCCACGGCCCGTGGTGACAACTCGCGCGGCGAACCGGTACCGACCGGCGATGTCGGCCGGCGTCGGATCATCCAGCAAGCCGGCGGCAAGGTCCGGCAGCGCAGCCAGTGCGGAGCGCTCGTCGTTGGACGGTCGTCCCCCGCCGCGCACCGACTCGACCAGCAGGAGCAGCGCCAGAAGCTCGGCCGTGTACGTCTTCGTCGCCGCGACCGCCCGCTCGTGCCCGGCCGCGACGTCGATGTGGAGTTCGGCCGCGTCGGCCAAGGCTGAGTCTTGATTGTTCGTGACGGCGAGCGTCAGCGCGCCGGTGTCGCGGGCGGCCCGCATCACCTCGACCAGGTCGGCCGAGCCGCCACTCTGGCTGACGCCGATCACGAGTGCACCGCCAAGATCGGGTCGTGCCCCGTAGACGGTGACCGCCGACGGCGACGCCAGCCCGGCCGGAATTCCGAGCCGGATCTCGGAGAGGTAGGCGCCATACAGCGCAGCGTGATCGGATGTGCCGCGGGCCGTGAACACAACGTGACGCGGTCGCTGCTCGATGACCCGTGCGGCAACCGAGGCGAGCCGGTCGGCGTAGGCGGGTTCGAGCAGCCGCGCGAAGACCTCGGGCTGCTCGGCAATGTCGGTCGCCATGCCCTGTCCCAGCTCGTGCCGGGTGGTCGGCTCTGCCACGTTGTCCGCCGCCTTCGTTTGTGTCCGTGCGCAAGATCCGCGCGTGTCGTGCGCAATTCTGCACGCTTGGACGCCTCAGCGCAACGGTTCGCGCAGATGGTGCTCGTTTGCCGGTACGGATGACGCCCGCTCGCGCGATCCGCGCTCACAATCTGCTCGCCGCTCCCCCATCCCGGACCGTGCTTCGCGTTGGCCAGTTAGCACGTCCGGCTGGAGCGTCCACACTCCGTACCGTTGCGGACGACCGGGGGGATTGGGCCGACCGCGTCGACGCGTCCCTACGGCGAGTTTGATCCACCACGATGGACGATTGAGGTCGTTGTCGCGACGCAAATCGTCCACCGGGGTGGATCACGAAGAGCCGAGCCGGCGAAGGAGCTGGCTCGCGCCTCGACCTCGTCGCCGCAGAACGCAAGACGGCCGCGCAGGACGGCGAGCGCGGCCGCAGGACGGCGATCACGGCCGCAACACAGCGAGCACGGCCGGAGCGAGCGTTCAAGACGCCGCGGGCCTCGCCTTTAATGGAAGTTGGCCAGTCAGCGCGCCGCCGACCAGCCAACTTCCGTACAAGTGCCGGGCTACGAGTTGCGGCGATTAAGCCGACGCCGCGGCTCGCTCCCGATCGGCCGCCGAAACAGCGGCCGACGAAGACCCGGCCACCGACGACCCAGCCGGCGAAGACGCCACCGACGAAGACCCGTCGGACGACGGACCGGAGGCATCCACGGGCGCCGGACCACTGCGCAACACGACGTGCTTGATGAAGATGGCCAATACCGGTACGACGACCGCGAGGAACGTTGCCCAGAAGAACACGTTCGAGATCCCGTCGGCGATACCGCTCAGCACCGGCAGCGGCAGCTTCACCCCGGCCGCGCCGCTCAGGCTGCTGGCCCCGCCGGCGGTCAGCTTGGCGGCCGCCGTCGCACCGACGCTCGCCGTCAACGAGCTCGTCAAGGTGTGGTTGAAGATTGCTCCGAACAACGACACCCCGAATGAGCCACCGATCGACCGGAAGAACGTCGAGGCGCTGCTCGCGACGCCGATGTCCCGCTGCTGCACGCTGTTCTGCGCGATCAGCATGGTGGTCTGCATCAGGAAGCCCATACCGAGGCCGAGTACGAGCATCGCGAGCGACGTCGAAAGCTTCGAGGTGTGTACGCCCATCAGCGCCAGCAAAACCATGCCGACCGTCATCAGGACGCCGCCGATCACCGGGTAGGCCTTGTATCGGCCGGTACGTGTGATCAGCTGACCCGCGATCAGTGACGTCACAAGGAGTCCGGCCATCATCGGCAGCAGGAGCAAGCCCGAGTTAGTCGCCGAGGCGCCTTGTACGGTCTGCTGGTAGAGCGGCAGATAACTGATCGCCCCGAACATCGCGAAGCCGACCAGGAAGCCGATCACCGAGGTGAGGGCGAAGTTCCGGTTGCGGAAT
>DASQPR010000770.1:0-5239 GCA_035643815.1 Micromonosporaceae bacterium
GTCAAGGCATCGGCCGTCACGACACCCAGGGTTCCGGGGCTGCGGCGAGCCCGACGCGCCCGTCGAGCCGTCGCGCCCGCCGAACCCGCCCCATGAGTCCGCTGGCAACACCCACACGGTTTCGTAAACGCTGACGACGCGACGAGCGTCTAGATGGCATCGTTACGAGATGACAGCCGCCAGCCAAGACGCCAACACGGCCGCGAGTGCACAAGCGGACCCAGACGCCAACCCAGTCGGCACGACGCACCTTACGAGCGAAGCCTCAGCGGAGGCTGCGCGAGATCAGCTGGCGCAGCGTCTCGTTGACAGCGCGGCCCCGGCGCTGGAGTTGTTCTCCGTTCACCTGGGCCTCGAGCTCGGGCTCTATCGAGTGCTCGACGAAGCGGCGACCAACCCGGCGGACCGTCAATCGACGCCAACCATGGCCGGCGGACTGACCGAGGGCGATCTCGCCGCTCGCGCTGGCATCGCCGCTCGATACGCACGCGAATGGCTTGAACATCAGGTCGTTGCCGGGTTACTCAGCTGTGACAACCCAGCGTTACCGGCCGCCGATCGGGTCTATCGCCTGCCGCCCGGACACGCAGAGGTGTTGTTGGACGCCGACAGCCCGTACCACACGGGGCCGATGGCGACGATGCTCGCCGGCATCGCCCGGGCGCTGCCGTTGCTGCCCGACGCTTTTCGCACTGGCGGCGGTGTGCCCTACGGCGCGTACGGCGACGAAATCCGCGAAGGTATCCGAGCGCTGAACCGACCGGGGTTCATCCACGACCTCGCGTCCTGGATTGGGGCGATGCCCGACGTGAGCAACCGACTCGATCGCGATCCGGCGGCTCGCGTGCTCGACCTCGGCTGCGGCGAAGGTACGTCGACACTCGCGCTCGCCGCGGCGTACCCGAGGATCCGCATTCTGGGCGTGGACCTGGACGCGCGGTCCATTGCTGCCGCCCAAACGGAGGCCGCGCGCGTCGGGCTGGGAAACCGGGTGACGTTCGCGCTCGCCGACGCGAGCCGAGTCAGCGGTGAGGGCCCGTTCGACTTCGCGACGATCTTTGAGGCTCTGCACGACATGGGCGACCCGGTCGGTGTCTTACGGGCGGTCCGCGCGGGTCTGGCCGACGACGGAACGCTGCTTGTCGCCGACGAACTGGTAGCCGACGAATTCACCGCGGCTCCGGACGAAGGTGAGCGGCTGCAGTACGGATTCAGCGTGCTGCACTGCCTGCCGGCCACGATGGCCGAGGATCCGGTCGAGGCAGCGGGGACGGTGCTGCGCGCGCCGACCGTGCACCGATGGGCGACTGCGGCCGGATTCGCCGCGTGCACGCAACTCGCAGTCGACAACGATTTCTGGCGGTTCTACCGGATGGACCGATCCGCCGGCGCGTAATCGTGGAGCATCGCTGCCGATGGCCGATCGAGGTGGGCATCGAGGGGCCGCGGCAGCGTCTCGCCGCCACTAGGATCGCCCACCATGAACCCCCCGGACCAGCCGAATCTCGCCCTGCGCGATCGCCGGATAGACATCTTCTTCGCCGTCGTCTTCACCGCTTTCACGATCACATCGATCATCAGCGACCTGCTGCCGACGGTAGGCGTCGATTTCACTCACCCTTCAGCGAACTTCTTCGTTCAATCGAATTACTGGTACGCCCATGATGCCGACCCGCTGTTCATGAGCCCACCCGACTGGATGAGAATCGTGACCGGCTTGTCGGCGTTCGTCTATATGCCTTTTTACATCGTGCTCGTGTACGCACTCGTGACCGGCCGGAACTGGATCCAGCTACCGTCAGTCATCTACGCCACGATGATTGCGGCGATCACCGGCGTCATCGTGTTCGGAGTCGAGTTCTTCGGCGAAGCCGCGTTCCGGACCCACAACCCGGCGAAGTTCCTCGTCTTCAACCTGCCCTACGTACTCATCCCGTTGCTCCTGCTCGTCCGCATGCGTAGGCCGGTTCCATTCGCCCGCCGATTCTGAGCCGATCCGACCAGGGCCCGTCCCCCGAGGCGACCTCACCTCGGCGCGTGGCACACCGCTTCGACGTTGTTGCCGTCCGGATCCCGGACGAACGCGGCAAAGTATGTCGGGTGATACTCCGGCCAGACGCGCGGTTCGTGAAGGACCTCGGCGCCCAGTTCCAGCGCGGCGTCGAAGAATTCCAGCACTGCCGCGCGCGTCGGGGCGGTGAAGGAAACGTGACATTCGCGCGCCGGTCCCATGGTCGTCGCGGCGCCGATCCAGAATTCCGGCCGGTCGATCCCATAACCGATGACGTCACCGAAGTCGAGGATGCGCGTCCCGTCGACCGTTGCGAGGACGGCATCGTAGAACGCCGTACTCGCAACAATGTCGTCGCACTGCAGAGACAGATGATCGATCATGCGGACAGCGTCCCAGCCGATCCCCGCGGTTGTCGGAGCCACGCCGTCGCAGCGAATGGCGAGCCGCGGAGGTGGCACGCGACGCGGCTAGCCGAGGGCCACTTTGCGCAGCGCCGCGAACTCGGCGGACAGTCGATCCAGCGTGTAGTGGGCGTTGAGGCCGCTCGGATTGGGCAGGATCCACAGACCGGTGTCGCCGATCCGGTCGGGTTGCCGACCAACCGCGGCGTCCCGTCGCCCGTACGCCGATCGATAGGCCGTCACGCCGAGCACCGCAAGCCACGCCGGCCGGAGCCGCATAACCTTGTCCGCCAATAGTTCGGCGCCGGCGGAGAGTTCGGCGGGCGTGAGTTCGTCGGCCCGAGCCGTGCCCCGCGCGACCAGGTTCGTGATGCCGAGTCCGTACGTCAACATCGACTCCTGCTCGGCCGGGTCGAGTTGGCGGGGCGTGAACCCGCCTCGATGAAGTGCCGGCCAGAATCGATTGCCCGGCCGGGCGAAATGGTGGGCCGTCGCGGCCGACCAGAGGCCCGGATTGATACCGCAGAAGACGACGGCGAGGCCGGATGCCAGTACGTCGGGAATGGCTCGGCCGTGCGCGGCGAGGAGATCGGCCTTCGTCGGGCGGGAAAGTGTCGGACGGGAGGCGGAGACGCCGCTTTGCCTCATGCTCGTCACGCATCCTCCACAGCGAGCGCCGCCAACAACTTGCCCAGTGCCGTTTGTGCCGTCGCGGAGACGTACGGACCGACGGCAACGAGCGATGCGATGAGTGCGGATACCTCGCCCGGCGTCAACCTCAACGGCGGCAAGGACGCCCGGGTGTTGATGCGGTAGCCACCGCCCGGGCCACGGCGTACCTCGATCGGCACGCCCGCGTCGGTCAGGCGAGCGAGGTCTCGCTCGACGGTGCGTACGGTGGTCCCGGTGCGGCTGGCGAGATCGGTGCCTCGCACGAACCCCGGTGCACGGGCGCGCAACTCCTCGATCAGCGCATGTTGACGTTCGACGATCGGGATCGCCTGGTGCAGCTGGACCATCCCCGGAACGCTCGCCGGGCCGACCAGTCGCCGCGGCCCGCGCCGTCGCCCCGGCCAGCTGACCACGCTCGGGATCTCCACCGACTCGGACAGGTCACTCGCGTCGACAGCCACCATGCCTCGCTGCCTTCCTGTTGTCGAAATTGCCTCGAATAGCCGACATAGCGCAGTCGGGCACCTGATCATACGGTCAGTTGCATGACCAGCCGTGACCGGCAAGGTCTGCTCCACCCGGCGACGGCCGATGGAGTGCGCGGAGACGTCCAGCGCGGCACCCCAAGTTCTACCGACAGCGGGAGTCCAACGACATCGGGCGTCCACCGACTTCAGGCGTCCACCGATTTTCAGGAGCCATCACCCGTGAGCATCGAAACGAACGTCGACATATCCGTCACTAGACTTGAAACCGCCCCGTTGACCCGCACCAGCGACGATGGCGGCCGGCACCGCGACTTCAACCGGCTCTGGTTA
This sequence comes from Micromonosporaceae bacterium, assembly GCA_035643815.1. Taxonomy (GTDB): domain Bacteria; phylum Actinomycetota; class Actinomycetes; order Mycobacteriales; family Micromonosporaceae; genus DASQPR01. The sequence goes on from DASQPR010000770.1 coordinate 3,906, forward strand.
GGCCAGAGCATCTCGGCGTTCGGCACCCAGGTCACGATGCTGGCACTCCCGCTGACCGCGGTGCTCTATCTGCACGCCACGGCGACGCAGATCGGCCTGCTCGGTGCGGCGCGTGAGCTTCCGGTCCTCGGTTTGATGCTGTTCTTCGGCGTCGTCGTCGACCGCATGCGGCGGCGACCGCTGATGATCGGTGCCGACCTGGGACGAGCGGTCGCGATCGGCGCCGTACCGATCCTCGCCTGGCTCGGCTTCCTGAGCATGTCCGTGCTCTATCTCGTTGCGCTGGTCGTCGGTTGCCTCGCCGTCGTCTTCAGCCTCGCCTACCAGGCCTATCTACCAACGCTTGTAGCGCCGGATCGGCTATTGTCCGGCAACAGCCGCCTGCAAACGACCCAGTCCCTGTCCGACGTGGCGGGCCCTGGACTGGCCGGCCTCTTGGTGCAACTGGTCAAAGCGCCGTTCGCGCTCGTCACCGATGCGCTGTCATTTCTCGCATCGGCATGGAGCGTCGCGGCCATCCGTACCCCCGAACCGGCCGTGGAGCGCGAACCCGCCGCCAACGACGGCGGTCTTGTGCGGCGGGTGTTTGCCGACATCCTCGACGGTCTGCGGTTCACCGTCACGCATGCGCTGCTGCGATCGATCGCCGGCGCGGCCGCCGTTTTCAACGTCTTCGCCAGCATCATGTTGACGATCTTCGTTATCTACGCGGCGCGTATTTCACACATGTCCGCGGGCGAAATCGGCGTGGTATTCGCCGGCTTCGGGGTCGGCGGCCTTGTCGCGGCCACGCTGTTGGACCGTGCGCTCAGCCGCGTCGGGCCTGGGCGCCTCTTGCTTGGCGGGTACGTCATCGGCGCGGCCGCAATCGTCTCGCTGCCGTTCGTCGGCGGCTCGGCGGCGACGCGGACGATCGTCTTTGCCGCGGTTTTCTTCATCGCCGGGTGTGCCATCGTGGCGGCGAACATCGTCGAGATGACGATCCGACAGGCCGCGACACCCAACCCGGTGCAGGGCCGGGTCGCCGCCGGCTTCGGATTCTTGATCGGTGCGTTGACACCGATCGCCGCCATCGTCGCCGGCGTTCTCGGTGACCACATCGGTCTACGCGCGACGCTGTTCGTCGCTTCGGCTGGCGTTCCGCTTTCGCTGCCGTGGATCGTGTTCTCGAAGTTGCGGCGGGTTGAATCCCTCGACAACCTCGGCCCCAACTGAGGTCACGCGGGCACCGGCAACGACACATCGACCGCCGTGCGGAGCCGGTTGCGCCGCTGAACGGTCCGAGGCGAAGGTAATCCCACCACGCACCTATCTCTCTGCACGCGTCAGCGCGT
>DASQPR010000771.1:0-3192 GCA_035643815.1 Micromonosporaceae bacterium
CCGGCGCCGAGGATCGAGCCGTCCGATATCGCCGACCGCGACGAACTCGACTTTGGCGGGTTCGACGGCGACGACGATCTCGACGACGCCTCCGACCTCACCATCGACGACGATTTCGGCACACGGTTCGATCCCCGGTTCTTCCCCCGGCTGGGCCATCAGCGATCCACATCGGATCTGCGGGGCCTGGACCGGTTTCGCGATCTGTTCACCCCGACCAACGGGCGCACGCCGCAGACCCCGGAACCCCAGCGTACCGAGCCCGACCTGACACCGGTGCGGGACATCGACGGCGGCCCGAGCCCGCGTGCGCGAACGGGCGGCGACAGCGCCGACGATACGACGCTCGCCGCGGCCGGTCTGGCCGGCGACAACTCACCCGGCACTGCCACTGGTGACGCTGGCGATCCCACATCACAGTCGGACGCCGGTTCCGAAATTCCGGAATCGGACAACATGCCGGCGGATGCCACTCGGCCGGTGGCGACGCCGAGTGTCGGCAATCGGCTGGCGCCGGCCGAGGCATCGGTCGCGCCCGACACCGCCGACGACTTGACCCGCATCGACGGCGTCGGCCCCAAGGCCGCCGCCGCCCTCGCCGCTGCCGGCATCCTTACCTTTGACCAGCTTGCGGCCGCGGATGGCGACATGGTCGCGACGGCGCTCCGCGCATCGGGCGTACGGCTGACCTCCAGCGTGCATGCCTGGCCGCTCGCGGCACATCGCATCGCGGCCCATCGGATCGCAGCGCGCCGGACCTTGGAGTGCGCTGACGATCCGCGCTCAGCGAGTGGGACGCTGCACGCTGCCAACGGACACGATGGCCACGGACCTGATGGCCACGGGCCCGATGACCACGGATCTGATGGCCACGGACCTGACGGTCATAGGCCTGGTAGCCATGGATCTGATGGCGACGCGCATGATCGGCGAGGTGGCCTGCTGCCGAAGCGGCGGTCGCCGGGCACGCCGGCACGCCGGTCGATCCCGCCGGACGCTCTCGATCCCGACGATCTGGCCCGCATCGAAGGAATCGGCCCGAGGTTCGCGGCGGCTCTGGTCGCGTCGGGCATCCGCACCTTCGGACAGCTCGCGAACGCCGATGAGATGGTGCTGCGCAAGGCGATCGGCAACTCGCGGCCGGACGTCGCACCCAGCCTGCCGACCTGGCCGACCCAGGCTCGGCTGCTCGCTACCGGTGACGAGGACGGCTTCGCCGAACTCACCGCCCGACTGATTGCTGGCCGCGGCCTCGACGACGATCTCGAACGTATCGACGGCATCGGTCCCCAGACGTCCGCGGCCTTGCGAGCGGCCGGAGTTCGTACGTTCCGCGCGCTCGCGGCGAGCGACGGAAATCGCTTGCGGGCGGCGATCGAGAATGCGGGCCTGCGCTCCACCGCCCGCCTGACGACGTGGGCGGCTCAAGCGCGGCTTCTTGCCGACGGCGACGAACAGGGCTTCGCCGACCTCGCCCACCGCCTGGTCGCCCGAAGCGACGAGGAGCAAGCGTGACGACGCCCGACGCCAACGGGACTCCGGCCAAGCAGTCTGGCGCTCCCACCGCCGGTAACCGTCGAGCGAGGCCACCGGCCGGACACTCTCGCAGGCGCCAGCTCGTTCTGCCGGTAACCGTCGCGACGGTCGGTCTTGCCACCCTCGGTGTGGTCCAAGCCCTGCCGAACCGCAACGCCGTACAGAGCCAACTCACTGACCGGTCGACACGGGCCCTCTCGGCCGCCGGGATCACCGGGGCACAGGTCGAATTCGACGGTCGCGACGCCACGGTGCACGTACGGTCGGCCGGTGACCGTGACCGGGCGCTCGCGATCGTACGGTCGCAGCAGGGCGTACGTGTCGCTCACGTGATCGTGGACCGTAGTGGGCCCGGTGCCGGCAAGACGCCCAGCAATCGGCCCTCGAGGCGCCCGACCGTGCCGATGCCAACCGCTTCCGGCCCGGTGCCAACCGCTCCCGCCCGCGTGCCAACCGCTTCCGGCCCGGTGCCAACCGCTTCCGGCCCGAGGGCGGGCGGCGGGCCATCTGTGCTTCCGGGCCGCTCCGGCTCGGCCAGCACACCACCGGGCAGCGTTTCGCCCAACGCTCCCGCGCCGGGCAGCCCGTCACCAGGAGCGGCTGAACCGGCCCCGTCCTCCGGCGCGCCCGGTTCGGGTCGGCCGCCCGGCGACGAGATCACTCACGTCCAACAGGCCGTCAACGCGTGCGGGCCAGTTCAGTTTGGGAGTGCCAGCGCGGCCCTTACGCCAGCGGGCCGCAAGGTCGTTGCGAACGTCGCGGCGATCCTTCGCGCGGATACCTCGGTCGAGGTGGAGATCCAGGGTTTCACCGACTCGGTCGGGCCGGCATTGACGAATCTGGCGCTCAGCCGGGCCCGTGCGCGCACGGTGGACGACACGCTGCGCGTGCTCGGCATCACGGCGGCACGGATGTCCCCGGTCGGCTACGGCGAGTCGCGCCCTCGCGTCTCGAATGACTCGCGCGCACATCGAGCGGCTAATCGACGCGTCGCGTTCGCGATCCAGCTAAGCACCGCTCGTTAGCAGCGCCGGGATTCAACCCTCGAGGCCGCGACGGTAGGGCTTTGCGACCACGTTGAGATAGTCGGGATGCCGGCGGATGTATTCGCCGACGAACGGACAGGTCGGGATGATCTTCCCGTCCCGGGCCCGGATATCGTCGAGCACCCTCCGGACGAGCACGCTGCCGACGCCCTTACCTTCGTACTCTTCCAGCACCTCCGTGTGCACGAGCACGACCGCGTCGGGCCGCATCTCATACTGGATGAATCCAGCGAGTTTGCCGTCGACACGCGCCTCGAAGCGTTTCGCCTCGGGCGCGTCCGTCACCTCGATCGTCACTGCGCACCGCCTCCCCGAGCAGGATAGGCGGCCGGCTCGGCTCGCGCGCATCGGACGGCCGGTTCAGCACCGTACGGCGCCCGGACGCGCCCGCGTGAGATGGCGGCTGACCAGCTAGCCGCGCGACGAGTGACGCATCACGACGGGTGACGCATCACGGCGCGGTCCATGTCACCGTGGTTCCTCCAGCGAGTCGAGCCCGTCCGAGTGGGCCAGCATGGATGGCCAGGCCGACCGTCCCGGCGCCGGAGCCTGCGCGCTCAGCAGTGCATCGACGTGCTCGGCCGGCATCGGAGGGCCGAATGCCGCGCCC
>DASQPR010000772.1:0-3785 GCA_035643815.1 Micromonosporaceae bacterium
GCGTGATCTCGTCGGCGGCGTCGGAGAGCGCGTCAAGCAGTGTGAGCCGGGTCGCCGCTTCGAGCTGAGTGAAGAGCCGCTCCGCCAGCGCCCGTCCCTCGGGGTCGGCTCCTTCCGCTGCCACCGCGAACTCGTTACGCAGGTTCTCGACGTACGGTCTCAGGTCCATGGCACCATGATGGCACCACTTTGGCACCATCGCAAGTCAATCTGGCTCACCGAGGCGCCAAGCTGCCGTTCGGCATGCTGAAGCGGGTGCAGGCACTCCTGACGCGAGGAGCGCGGGACGGTGTCGGTGGCCTCTGGCAGGCTCGGCAATATGAACACCACAGACGTGGCGCGCTGGGTCGCCGGCTACGAGCGGGCGTGGCGATCCCCGGGTGCCGAGGCATTGGTCGGGCTGTTCACGGCCGACGCGGTCTATTCGCCGGGGCCGTACGAGGAGCCGGCCGTCGGCCTGCCCGCGATCGGCATCATGTGGGAGCGCGAACGCTCCGGACCCGATGAGGACTTCACCATGGCCAGCGACGTGGTGGCCGTCGACGGGGACACGGCCGTCGTGCGCGTCGAGGTCCACTATGGACCCCCGACCAAGCAGGAGTTCCGTGATCTGTGGGTCATGCGATTCGCCGCCGATGGCCGCTGCCAAGCCTTCGAGGAGTGGCCGTTTGCACCGCGCCCACCCGCCGCGACTCATGCGGCCTGAGCAGGCGACCATCGCCGCTACGTTGCCGGGATGATCATCCGTGAGGCGCTCCGAGCTGACCTCGATGCGATCGTGGCACTCCTCGTCGACGACGTGCTCGGCAAGAATCGCGACTACCCGGCCGTCGATGACCAATACGAGGCTGCGTTCGCGGCCATCGAGGGCGATCCGCGGAACGTGCTCGTCGTCGGCGAGGAGGATGGCGAGGTGGTCGCCTGCATGCAGATCACGTACATCCCGGGTCTCGGGCGGCATGGCGGAGAGCGTTCGCACGTCGAGGCGGTGCGGGTTCGCGGCGACCGGCGCGGGGCTGGGCTCGGCGGCGAGCTGATGAAATGGGCGATCGATCGGGCCCGCGAACGCGGCTGCCGGCTCGTCGAGCTCACCTCGGACAAACGGCGACCGGACGCCCACCGCTTCTACAGCCGGCTGGGCTTCACCGCGAGCCACGAGGGCATGAAACTGATGATCTGAGCGCGTCAGGAGCCGGCGGTGATCGACGTCGCGGTGACGTTGCCGGACGAGTCGGTCGGCCCCGTAACCGTCACCGATTGGCCGGCCTTGAGCCCGCTGACCTTGCCGACCGACCCGACCGAGACCTTGGTCGTCGACGTCGTCTTAACCGTCAACACGTCGCCACTCGCCAGCGTCACGTAGATCGTGGTCCCGTCGACCAACGTGATTTTGCCGGTGTTCGTCTGCGCCGACGAACTGCCCGATGCGGTCGACGGAGCGGCCGACGCGGTGTCGCTGCCCGTACCCCCGGTTCCGGCGCCGCGGCCGAATCCGCCCGTCCCACCGGCACCACCGCGGGCGTTGGCAAACTGCGAGAGGGCCGCGCGTGCGTTCGCCGCCGTCGTGGTCTTTCCATAGTGCTTTTCCACCTGTACGCCGCCGAGAAAACCGCCCACGATCAGCACCAACGCGCCGAGCACCACCGTCGCCCGGTTGTGCCACGGCTTCGGAGCGGCCGCTGCCAGTTCGGCGGTGAGGTCGTCGGCGAACGGGTCGGCACTCAGGTCGACGGCCTCGCGCGCATTGTTGCCGCTGGCGAATCCGTCAATGAACTCGACGTCATCGACCGCGTGGGCGCCGCGCGGTGCCGTCGCGACCGTCGTCGGTGGAGCCTGGTTGGGGATATCGCCCCGGGGGATCTCACTCATAGCGAAGTGCCTCAATCGGACGCAGGGACGCGGCGCGGCTGGCGGGATAGCTGCCGAAGAACAGCCCGACGGCGACCGACACACCGATCGCAAGGAACACCGAACTCGGAACGATCGACGGTGTGATGCCCGCGATCGTGAACTGGGCGCCGATCAGCGCGCCGATGACGCCGAGGCCGCCGCCGAGCACCGACAGCACGGTCGCTTCGACCAGGAATTGCGTGAGAATCGTCCGCCGCCGGGCACCGAGTGCCTTACGGATGCCGATTTCCCGGGTCCGCTCGGTGACGGTCACCATCATGATGTTCGTGATGCCGATGCCGCCGACCAGCAGGCTGATGCCGGCCACGGCCGCGAGCAGGACGGTGAAGGTCTTCAACGTGTTCGTACGGGTTGACAACAGCTGCGCCTGATTCAGCACCCGGAATGGCTCGTTCGCCGTGTCGGTCACCTTGAGTTGGGTGTTGAGGATGCCGGTGACTTCGTTCTGCGCGGCGTCGACACGGTCGGCGTTGGCCGCCTCGACCAGAATCTGGCTCACCGAGCCGTAGCCGGTCAGCGACGCGCGGACGGCACTGATCGGCGCGATCGCCACATCGTTGGGATCGGCGAAACCGGCCGATCCCTTGTCGGCCAACACACCCACGACGGTGAAGAGCGTCCCGTTGACGGTGATCTGCTTGCCGACCGCGCCGCCGTCCGGAAACAGATCCGTGTTCACGGTCTGCCCGATCAGGACGACCTTCCGGCCGGCATCAACGTCCGACGATGTAAACGGCGTCCCGGTCGATACCGAGTAGCTCTCGGCCGGCAGGTAGCTCGGCACCGTACCGACGAATTGGCTGATCGTGGTGTCGCTGCCGTTGTACGCGGCGTCTTCGGACGTGGTGACGACCGGCGATGCGCTCACCACGTCTGGCGCCAGGTTCTTGTCCACCAACGACGTTGCGATCGCCGGCGTGAGCTCGGTGCTTCGACTGGTCGCGCCCGAAGCCCGACCGCCACCGGACGAGATCGTGAGCGTGTTCGTGCCGAGCGACTCGATGCTCTTCTGGATCGCGACCTGGGCGCCGTTGCCGACCGCGACCAGGAGGATGACCGCGCCGACACCGATCAGGATGCCGAGCACCGTGAGGCTCGACCGCAGCTTGTTCGCCGTCACGCCGCGCAGCGCGAAGCGGACCGTCTCGTACGGGTTCACGACACGGTCACCGACCGCTCGAGGTACGGCAACGGCCGGTGCCGCTGATCGGTCACGATGCGACCGTCAACCAAACGGATCAGCCGGCGTGCGTGATCGGCGACATCGGGCTCGTGCGTGATGAGCACGATCGTGCGGCCCGATTGGTTCAGCCGGTCCAGCACGCCGAGGACTTCGGCAGTCGAGTGGCTGTCCAGGTTGCCGGTCGGCTCGTCGGCGAGCACAAGCGCCGGCGCGGTGACGAGCGCGCGAGCCACCGCCACGCGTTGCTGCTGGCCACCGGATAGCTGGTTTGGCTCATGGCCGCCCCGATCGCCCAGCCCGACCAGATCCAGCGCCGCGCGAGCACGGCGGTGCCGTTCGGCCGCCTTGATCCCGGCGTACGCCAGCGGCAACTCGACGTTGGCCTGCGCGGTCGTACGCGGGATCAGGTTGAACGACTGGAACACGAAACCGATCCGGCGGTTCCGGACGAGCGCGAGCCGACGGTCGTCGAGGTTCGCCACGTCTACGCCGTCGAGCAGATAGCGGCCGGACGTCGGGATGTCGAGGCAGCCGAGGATGTTCATGAGCGTCGACTTGCCGGAGCCGGACGCGCCCATGATCGCGACGTAGTCGCCGCGCTCCACGGTCAGGCTTACCCCGCGCAGCGCGCGGACCAGCGTCTCGCCCTCGCCGTACTGCTTCACGACGTTACGGACGTCGAGTACCGGCT
>DASQPR010000773.1:0-4660 GCA_035643815.1 Micromonosporaceae bacterium
TGCTGCGCGTTCGGGCAGCGGATATCGACGTCGCCCTCCTTGGCCGGCGCCAGCAGGGTGCCGCAGGACGGGCAGTGTGTCGGCATTACGAACTCGGTCTCGGTGCCATCCCGACGATCGGCTACCGGGCCGAGGATCTCCGGGATCACGTCACCGGCCTTGCGTACGACGACCGTGTCGCCGATCCGGACGCCCTTGCGCCTGACCTCGTTCGCGTTGTGCAACGTCGCGAACGTGACCGTGGAGCCGGCGACATGGACCGGTTCGATCTCGGCGAACGGCGTGACCCGGCCGGTCCGGCCGACACCGAGCCGGATCGCGATCAGCTTGCTGTTGACCTCTTCCGGCGGGTATTTGAACGCGATCGCCCACCGCGGCGCGCTGCTGGTCGAGCCGAGGCGGCGCTGGATCGAGACCTCGTCGACCTTCACCACGACGCCGTCGATGTCGTGCTCGAGCGAGTGTCGTTTGGTCGCATACTCCGCCACGTATCGCTGCACGTCGGCGAGGTCGGACACGACGCGCCACCGATCGCTCGTGGGCAGGCCCCAGCGCTTGATCGCCTCGTACGCCTGCGATTGCGACGTGACGGCGAAGCCACGGCGCGCGCCGACGCCGTGCACGATCAGGTGGAGCGGACGCTTTGCGGTCTCCCGCGGATCTTTGTTCCGCAGGCTGCCGGACGCTGAGTTGCGCGGATTCACATAGGGCTTTTCGCCAGCCTCGACAAGCGCCGCATTCAGGTCGGCGAACGCGGCGAGCGGGAAGTAGATCTCGCCGCGGATCTCCACGAACTCCGGCACGTCGTCGCCGCGCAACCGATCCGGCACGTCGCGCATTGTGCGGACATTGGCCGTCACGTCCTCGCCGGTCCGCCCGTCGCCGCGTGTCGCCGCGGACACGAGCCGACCCTTCTCGTACGTCAGATTGACCGCGAGCCCATCGATCTTCAGCTCGCACAGGAAATGCACCGGACCACCCGCGTCGCGTTCGACGCGCGCCGCCCATGCGGAAAGGTCGGCCTCGCTGAACACGTTGCCCAAACTCAGCATCGGCTCGGCATGCGAAATCGAGGCGAACATATTCGAGTAGTCGCCGCCGCCGACTCGCTGCGTCGGCGAGTCGGGCGTTCGGAGTGCCGGGAACTCCTCTTCGAGCCGGGTCAGCTCGCGCATCAGCGTGTCGTACTCGGCGTCGGACGCCGTCGGCTGATCGAGGACGTAATACCGATACTGGTGCTCGTCCAACTCGGCCGCGATCGCGGCGTGTCGAGCCCGCGCCTCGGGCGTCGGATCCTTGCCGGCACGCGCCTCTTGCGCGGCCGTCACCTCGCCGACCGCGTCGGCGACCTCGGCGGCCGCGTCGGCACCGGCACCGGCAAGATCAGCAGAATCGGGTACGTCGGCCTTCGCTCGCATGATCGCAGGCTAGCGCGCCGGGCCGACATCTCGGGACAGCCGCCGCGGGATTCGGAACCCTGCGCACCGGCGGACTCGCCTACAAGTCCGCGAGCCGTTTCGCGGCCTCCCGGCACACCGTCGTGACGGCACGGGAGCGCTCGTCCGACATCACGGCGAGCCCGCAAGCGGGCGTGATGACGACTTGCTCGGCCAGATCGTTGGTCGCGAAGCCAAGCGTTCGCCAGAGGTCCTTGACGCGCTCGGCAACCGACGCCGACGTCGGCACGGGCTCGTCAACCCTGGTCGACACCGCTCCGGCGAAGAGACCGACACCGGCATCCAGCCCCTCGCCGAGCGCGTCCAACGCACCGGCTTGTCGCAGATCGAGCAGATCAAGGTCCACGGACACTGCGACGGCCCCGGCGTCGCGGAACAGGCCGAGCGGCGCGTCCGCGGCGCAGCAGTGCAAGACCGCCGGGACACCGGCCGCCGCCACGACATCGGCCAGCGCCGACCGCGCCAGGCTCGCCTCGACGGTACGCAGGGTCCCATATCCGCTTTCGGTGGGTACGTGACCGGCCAGCACCGCCGGCAGCGACGGCTCGTCGATCTGTACGAGCACCCGGGCGTACGGCAATCGGGCCCGTACGTCGGCGACGTGCGCCGCAAGTCCCTCGGCCAGCGACGCGGTCAGATCCCGAACGGCGCCGGGATCGCGCAGCAACCGGCCGCCGATCGGGAGGTCGATCGAGGCGGCCAGCGTCCACGGACCGGCGACCTGCAGCTTGATGGGACCGTCGAGACCAGCGGCCGTCTCGGTCAACGCATCGAGGTCGCGGTCCCATAGATCACGCGTGCGCGCGAGGTCACGGCCGGCGTGCGACGCGATCCGCCACCGTGATGCGTAGAGCTCGACCGGCATGTCGACGAGCAGTCCGGCGCTCCGGCCGATCATGTCCGCGCCCGGGCCTCGGGCCGGAAGCTCGGGCAGGTACGGCAACTCCGGCAACTCGCCGAGCACGGTCTTGACCGCCTCCACGATGTCCGTCCCGGGAAGCGAACCGATACCGGTCGCGGACCCTGGTGACCAAGCAAATCGTTCGGTCACGGCGCGACCGCGGCTGGGTGATCCGCGCGGGCGATCGTCGCCGATCCGAGCACGACATCACCGTCCGGATCGGGTCGGTAGGCCACGATGGCCTGGCCTGGGGCGATCCCCCGTACCGGCGAATCCAACGTGGCCACCAGCGTCCCATCCGACGCGACCGCAACCTCCGCGGACGTCGTGTCGCCGTGCGCACGCATCTGCACCTCGGCGCGCATCGGCCCGTCCGGCGGGCGCACGCCCGTCCACACCGGCCGCTCGGCCGTGATCACGGTGACGTCGAGCGCTTCGACCGGACCGACCGTGACGGTGTTCGTGACCGGCGTGATCGACAACACGTAACGCGGCCGCCCATCCACCGCCGGCCGATCGAGCCGCAATCCCTTGCGCTGCCCGATCGTGTAGCCGTGCGCGCCGGCGTGATGCCCCAGGACGGCTCCGGTCGCGCCGTCGACGATGTTGCCCGGCGTCTCGCCGAGCCGCCGATCGAGGAACGCCTGCGTGTCCCCGTCGGCGATGAAGCAGATGTCGTGCGAGTCCGGCTTGTCCGCTACTGCGAGTCCACGCGCCGCGGCCTCGGCGCGGACCTGCGCCTTGGTCGAGTCACCGAGTGGGAAGATCGACCGATCGAGCTGGTCGCGGGTCAGCACGGCCAGCACGTACGACTGGTCCTTGGCCAGATCGACGCTGCGCCGCAGCAGTCCATCCGCACCGAGGCGGGCGTGGTGGCCGGTCACCACGGCGTCAAAGCCTAGGGCCACGGCGCGGTCCAGCACCGCGGCAAACTTGATCTTTTCATTGCAGCGAAGACACGGATTGGGGGTACGCCCAGCCGCGTATTCGGCGACGAAGTTGTCGACGACGTCCTCGTGGAACTGCTCGGCCATGTCCCAGACATAGAACGGGATGCCGATGACGTCGGCGGCCCGTCGCGCATCGCGGGCGTCTTCGAGCGTGCAGCAGCCACGGGCACCGGATCGATAGGTCTGCGGGTTACGCGACAGCGCCAGGTGGACGCCGGTCACGTCATGACCGGCCGCGGCCGCGCGGGCGGCGGCCACGGCAGAATCGACCCCACCGCTCATTGCCGCCAGCACACGCATGGGGCCAAGCCTAGCCGCTGCCCGGCACCGGCCGCCGCGCGTGGCGATCGTTGCGATCCTCACGCCGGAGACGGCCGGTTCGGCTCGCCGACGTCGACCGGGATTCAGCGCGACGGCGACGGCCGGTTCGCCCGACGCGCCCGCTCGACCGCACCGGGCAGGACCGCGAGCAATTCGTCGATGTCGGCCGCGGTCGACGTGTGGCCCAGGGTGAACCGCAGCGACGAGCGGGCCCGATCATCGTCGGCCCCCATCGCCAGCAGGACATGCGAGGGCTGGGCGACGCCGGCCGAGCAGGCCGAACCGGTCGAGCACGCGATCCCGGCCGCGTCGAGCAGCAGCAGCAGCGCGTCGCCGGCGCAGCCCGGGAACGAGAAATGGGCATTGCCGGGCAAACGGTCGATGGGGTCGCCGTTGAACAGCGCATCCGGAACCGCCGCCCGGATCCGCGCCACCAACTCGTCCCGGAGCGATGACACCGTTGCCGCATATTCCTGCTGTCGTTTCACGCTCGACTCGACGGCGACGGCGAACGCGACGATGCCGGCGACGTCCAGCGTGCCCGAACGAACGTCGCGCTCCTGCCCGCCGCCGTGCAGCAGCGGTGTGCAGGCGATATCGCGGCCAAGGAGCAGCGCGCCGACGCCGACCGGGCCGCCGAGTTTGTGCCCGGTCACGGACATCGCGGCCACTCCAGACGCCGCGAAGTCCACCGGCACCTGACCGACTCCCTGGATGGCGTCGGTGTGCATCAGCACGCCCGCCTCCGCGGCCACAGTGGCCAACGCCGGCACCGGCTGTACGGTGCCGATCTCGTTATTGGCCCACATGGTCGTGACGAGCGCGACATCCCCGGCGTCGCCGAGTGCGTCGCGTAGCACCTCGGGCTGGACTCGCCCGACGCCGTCGACCGGAACCCAGCTGATCTGCGCGCCCTCATGCCGCGCGAGCCACTCGACCGAGTCCAGCACAGCGTGATGCTCGATGCTGCTCGCCACGATCCGGTTGCGACGGTCCGCCGCATCGCGCTGGGCCCAGAAGATGCCCTTCAC
>DASQPR010000774.1:0-6090 GCA_035643815.1 Micromonosporaceae bacterium
ATCAGGTCGCCCTCTTGGACTGTGAGGCCGCCGGGGGCGTTCATCTGCCGGGCCTTGGTGTCCACATCGAGCTCTTCGGCGCCGCACACGCAGGTCTTGCCCATGCCGCGGGCGACGACGGCCGCGTGGCTGGTCTTGCCACCGCGACTGGTGAGGATGCCGCGGGCGGCGATCATCCCGCTGAGGTCGTCGGGGTTGGTCTCGCGACGGACGAGGATGACGCGCTCGCCCTTGTCGGCCTCTTCGACGGCCCGCTTCGCGGTGAACACGACCTTGCCGACCGCCGCGCCCGGTGACGCCGCGACGCCGCGGGTCATCTGCTTCGGATGGCCGGACGTGTCGAACGTCGGGAACATCAGCTGTGCAAGCTGCGCACCGGTCACCCGCATCAGCGCCTCATCGAGATCGATGACGCCTTCGTCGATCAGTTGCGTCGCGATGACGAATGCAGCGGCGGCCGTTCGCTTGCCTACACGGGTCTGCAGCATCCACAATTTGCCGCGCTCGATCGTGAACTCGATGTCGCACAGATCGCGGTAATGGCCTTCGAGTGTGGCCATGATGCCCATCAACTGGTCGTAGCTGTTCTTGTCGATCTCGTCCAGGTGATCGAGTGGCACGGTGTTCCGGATGCCGGCGACAACGTCCTCGCCCTGCGCATTCTGCAAGTAGTCGCCATAAACGCCCTGCTCACCGGTGGCTGGGTCGCGGGTGAACGCGACGCCGGTGCCCGAGTCGCCACCAAGGTTGCCGAACACCATGGCGACGATGTTCACCGCAGTGCCGAGGTCGGCCGGGATTCGCTCTTGGCGACGATAGAGCACGGCGCGCTCGGCGTTCCACGAGTCGAACACCGCCTTCATGGCGAGGTCCATCTGCTCGCGCGGGTCCTGCGGGAAATCGCGCCTCGCGTGGTCAGTGAAGATTTTCTTGTACGCATCGACGAGCTTGCGCAGATCCTCGGCCTCCAGGTCGACATCGTTGCGAACGCCCTTGGCCGACTTCGCGTCGTCGAGTGCGTGCTCGAACGCCTCGCCCGGCACGTCGCAGACCGTCTTGCCGAACATCTGGATGAGCCGCCGGTAGGAGTCCCAAGCGAACCGCTCGTCTCCCCCGGCCTGTTGTGCGAGACCGCCAACGCTCGCGTCGGTCAGCCCGACGTTGAGCACAGTCTCCATCATGCCCGGCATCGAAAAGGCGGCCCCGGACCGTACGCTCACCAACAACGGATCGGACGGGTCACCGAGCTTACGGCCGATCGCGGCTTCCAGTGAAGCGAGGTGTTCGTCCACTTCGGACCGGAGCGACTCGGGCTCCTTGCCGTCGGCGAGATATGCCTGGCAGGCCTCGGTGGTGATGGTGAACCCGGGCGGGACGGGCAGTCCGAGGTTGGTCATTTCGGCGAGGTTCGCGCCTTTGCCACCGAGCAGATCACGTAGATCCTTGTTGCCCTCGGCGAAGTCGTACACGTATTTGGTCGTGTCCACGGCAGCCTCCAGCGCACAGGGAGTTCGGGTCGATGGATACCCCCGCCGTCACCGACGGCAAACTCCGCACGAACGACGTCACCTGGATTGTGTCCCGGCGTAGCTGCAGGTTAGGCGCTCCGTGAACGTCGTGGGGCGGCTGGTGACTAGACACACCAAAGGGACGGGTGCGCCCGAACGCAGCATTTCATGGGAGCGATCCCACGAGCAGGTTCGCGCATGCGTGAGCACGTTCGCGCACGTCGGCCCCGGTGGGCACATGCGAAGGCCGGCCCGTACGAGACGGGCCGGCCTCTCGCTGGAGACGGGCGAGGATCAGTAGTGGCGGCCGCGACCTTGCGTCGACCGGCCCTGGCTGGATCGGCTCTGCGACGACCGGGGTTGGGACGACCGGCCTTCCGTCGATCGGCCTTGCGACGACCGGTTCTGTTGCGAGTGGCCAGAGGGCACGCGCGCCGCCGGCTTTCGCGGTGCGCGGCCTTGTGCATCGGCCGTTACGGCCGGTGCCACCGGAACCCCGGAGGGGGTACGGGCGCCGGTGATCCGTACGAGTTCGGCATCGCCGGGACGCACTCGGACCGACCGGGCCTTCACGCCAGCCGCTGCGAGCAGTCGACTCGTCTCCCGATCCTGTTCCGGGAGCACGAGCGTGACCACGGTCCCGGTCCGACCGGCCCGGGCCGTACGCCCACCGCGATGCAGGTAGTCCTTCGCGGCGCCGGGCGGGTCGACGTTCACCACGAGATCGACGTCGTCGCCGTTGATACCACGGGCGGCCAACGACGTCGCGACGAGCGTGGTGACCGTTCCGCTCTTGAAGCCATCGAGTGTGCGCGTCCGCTGCGGTTGCGACTTGCCGCCGTGCAGGGCGGCGGCGTTCACGCCGCTGGCCTGAAGCTGGCGCGCCAATCGATCCGCTCGGTGCTTCGTGCCGACGAACATGATGACGCGGCCATCACGGGCACCGATATGCGCCGTGGTCTCGTTCTTATCGGCCGTGTCGACGTGCAGCACGTGGTGGTCGAGCGTGGTGACCGCCGACGACGGCGGGTCGACCGAGTGCCGTACGGGCTCGTTGAGGAACCGTCGAACGAGCCGGTCCACCTCACCGTCGAGGGTCGCGGAGAACAGCATCCGTTGACCGTTCGGATCCGTACGCGTGAGCAACGAGGTGACCTGGGGCAGGAAGCCCATGTCGGCCATCTGGTCGGCCTCGTCGAGCACGGTCAGCTCGACTCGATCGAGGCGGCAGTCGCCCCGGTTCACGAGATCGTTCAGGCGTCCGGGCGTCGCAATCACGATGTCCACGCCACGACGCAGTGCGTCGGCCTGCCGGGTCAAGGACAAGCCGCCCACGACCACCGTGGTAGTGAGGCGGACTGCCCTGGCGTACGGCGCGAGCGCGTCCGCGACCTGGGCCGCAAGTTCGCGGGTCGGGACGAGAATGAGGGCGATTGGTTGGCGAGGATCGGACCGGCGACCGGCGAGGCGGGTCAGCATCGCGAGCCCGAAGGCCAGAGTCTTGCCGGAACCGGTACGAGCCCGGCCGAGGACGTCGTGACCGTCGATGGCGTCGGGCAACGTCGCCGATTGAATAGCGGTTGCCGTCGTCAGGCCCTGCTCCGCCAATACCCGGAACAAGGCGGGATCGAGCGGCATCTCTCCAAATGGCAGGAGCGGAGCCGGGGTCGTCGCCGGTGCGGAGGCAGGACGATTCGATCGACGTACGCCGGGATGCGGTAGTGAAGCGTGTGGCGACGCGACCGGTGATGTCGGTGCGTGCGGTGAGGCCGCGACGGTATGGGGTTGGACCGCGTGCGGTTGAGAGCTGGACTGCGACGAACGCCGCGGTCGGGGAGCACGCGTGGGCGTGACCAATACAGAGCCTTTCGTAGTCGGCTCCGCGAGGCCAACGCCGAGGAACTGACGGCGGAATGTAGGCGATGAGAGCCGGGGGTCCGTGAGCGCTGATGCGCTCCGGGAGCGAGCAGGATCGGCGCGATCGGCACCGGCGCGCCACATGCGGTCGCGTCGTTTTCACGACGCGACCGCATGTGGGGCTAGTGACGAATCGAGCGCCTATTCACGACGCCCGCACGCACCAAACGATGCGACGAGATCAGACGACGCGGACGCCATCGGCCTGGAGACCGCGGTCACCCTGCACGATGTCGAATTCGACGCGCTGATCCTCGTGGAGTTCGCGGTATCCGTCGGCCTGGATCGCCGAGTGGTGGACGAACACGTCACGGCTGTCGCCGTCGACGGTGATGAAGCCGAAACCCTTTTCGGCATTGAACCATTTGACTGTCCCAGTGGACATATTTCGTAAGCTCCTCAGCTTGGTGGGCGCCCGCACGCTGCGGGGCCCGGATGGGCCGTCTCGAGCAGCAGCAGAGCTACGGCCAACCATGGAAGAGGAAGCCGACCCCGGACGAAACCGGGAAACAAACGCAACTACACACCAGAAACTGCACCCCAACCATACACGGCTAGATCTTCGACGCCCCAATTCGGTCTTGTGAGCAGCATCGCGGCCATTAGTCGGCGATTTGCGAGCCGACGGGAATACGTTGAATTTCGTCGCCATCGATGGGCTCGACGGGGCTGCCTGGCCGCATCGGCTGTGGTATGTACATCGCCATGCCGTGGGTGCAGCGTTACCTGATCAACCGCGAATTCGCGCGGCTCTGGTATGGCCAGGCCGTCTCGACGGTCGGCGACATGATATTCGACACGACCTTAGTGTTGTGGGTTGCGACAGTCCTCGCCAAGGGCAAGTCCTGGGCGCCGGCTGCGGTCAGCGGCATCATGCTTTCCGTCGGCATCGCCGTCATGGTCGTCGGGCCGCTCGCTGGAGTGTTCGTCGATCGGTGGAACCGCGGCCTGACCATGCTTCGCACCGAGGTTTTGCGCGCGATCATGGTGGCGGCGCTGGCGGCGCTGGCGTTCCTGCCGATCAGCGCCCTGCCGATCTGGCTCTGGCTCGCGCTCATCTACGTCGTGGTTTTCGTGGTGAACGCCTCCGAGCAGTTCTTCAACCCGTCCCGATTCGCGACGATCGGCGACGTTGTCTCGGGCGACGTCGACCGCGCGCGGGCGGCCGGCATCGGGCAGGCCACGCAGGCGGTGGCCGCGATCGTCGGTCCGCCGCTGGCCGCGCCGCTGCTGTTCACCGTCGGACTGCAGTGGGCGCTGGTTGTCAACGCGGCGTCGTACGTCGTGTCGTTCCTCGCGATTCGGTCGATCCGACTCGATCGCACCGTCCCCGAGCGCGCGATCGGCAGCAACCTGCGGAGCGAGTTCGTCGCCGGTCTGAAGATGTTCGCCAGCAACCGCTTCCTGGTGGCTCTTCTCACCATCGCCGTGATCGCGCAATTGGGCACCGGCGCCATGAACACCCTGGACGTGTTTTTCCTCACCGACAACCTGCACGCGAACGCCCACTTGCTCGGCTTCATCTCGATGGTGTTCGGCGTCGGCGCGATCATCGGAGCGCTGTCGGCCGGCCGGATCGTCAAGTGGTTCGGCGCTCGGCGCACCACCTGGGTAGCGCTCACGCTCGCCGGCATCGTCGTGCTGGTGTTTGCGCGGCAGACCCTGTTCGTCGCTGGACTCGTCGCGTTCTTCTTCGTGGCTGTGCCGGTGACGGTTCTCAACACGTCGATCACCCCGCTCATGCTGAGCGCGACTCCGCGCGAATACCTGGGCCGCATGTTGGCCGTGTTCAACCCAATCAACATGGCCGCGTCGATGGTCTCGGTCGTGCTCGCCGGCTGGCTCGCCAGCACGGCGTTGCTGCACTTCCATATGGAGATCGGCGGACTGCATTTCGGCCGCATCGATACGATCTTCACGCTCTCCGGATTGCTGATCGTGGCGGGCGGCGTCTACGCGGCGATCGCACTTCCACCTGACCCGCCGGCGACTCCGGAGCCATCCGACGGCGAGCCCGGTGTGGTCGTCGGCGAGATCGCGGAGATCGCCGCGCCGGGCGTGGTCCCGACCCAGGGCGTCACCGAGCCGCTAATCGATCCGGCCGGTGGCTGACATCGGCCCTGGCCAGGCCGCGATCGTTTGGGCCGCCGTGCCGCTCATGCGATCCTGGTACGCGTGACCGAGACTCTGAGCGCACCGCGACCGTCGCTACGCGTCGGTGGTTTGTCGCTCGGACAAGATCCGGGCGGCTTGGCGCTCGGACAAGATACGGGCGCCTTAACGCTCGGACAGTATCCGGTCGATCCGCCCGTAGTGCTCGCCCCGATGGCCGGCATCACGAACGTCGCGTTCCGCCGGCTCTGCCGGGAGCAGGGCGCCGGCGTCTACGTGTGCGAGATGATCACCACCGTCGCGCTCGCGTACCGGAATCCGAAGACCGAAAAGATGATCGAGTTCGGCCCGGACGAGCACCCGCGCAGCATGCAGCTGTACGGCGTCGATCCGGAGATGACCGCCCGCGCCGTACGCCGGATCGTCGACGAGGACCTCGCCGATCACATCGACCTGAACTTCGGCTGCAGCGTACGGAAGATCACCAGCAAGGGCGGCGGCTCAGCGATCCCGTACAAGCGGCGGTTGTTCGGGGCGATCGTCAAGGCGGCCG
>DASQPR010000775.1:0-3139 GCA_035643815.1 Micromonosporaceae bacterium
CTGACCGACAACCGGAACCGCGCCGCGACCGAGGTCCGGGTGGCGTTGACGCGCAACGGCGGCACGCTCGCCGACGCCGGCAGTGTGTCGTACATGTTCAGCCGCAAGGGCGTGGTGCTGGTGCCGAGCGCCGGTACGGACGAGGACACCGTGCTGATGGCGGTCCTCGACGCCGGGGCCGAGGAAGTCAACGACATGGGTGAGACGTTCGAGGTCGTCTCCGAGCCAACCGACCTGATCGCCGTACGGACCGCGTTGCAGTCGGCCGGCATCGACTACGAGTCGGCGGAGTCCTCGTTCGTTCCGAGCGTGACCGTCCCACTCGACGAGGACGGTGCGCGCAAAGTCTTCAAGCTGATTGATGCGCTGGAAGACTGTGACGACGTGCAGAACGTCTACTCGAATCTCGATGTGAGTGACGAAATCATGGAGCTGCTGGACGCCTGACCGCGTCGCGTATCCATCTGCTCACGCGGCCGCCGACCCCTGGCGACGGGTCGGCGGCCGCGGCGTGTGTCCGATACCCGCCTGTCGGCCACCGGCCGTTGGGACGCAGGTCACATGGATTTCGTTACGAGACGGTTCCGTATCAGATCGAGCCGGAGTAGCGTGGCTCTACGTTACGAGTCACAAGCGTATCGATTCGCCTCCGTATCGCAAAGACAGATCGGGACGATCGATAGCGGTTCCGCCCTCCGAAGCGTGAGGAAATTGCATGTCGGTCACGTCAAACTCCCGCGCGTCAACGACGACGCCCTCCTCGTCCGGTCATCCGCGCCGCTGGACCATTCTCAGCGTGCTGGTCGTAAGCCTGCTTGTCGTCGTACTGGACAACACCGTGCTCAACGTTGCCCTGCGGACGATCGCCGATCCGGTCCACGGTCTCGGCGCGAGCCAGAGCCAGCTCGAGTGGTCGATCAACTCCTACACCCTGGTCTTCGCCGGCCTGCTGTTCACCTGGGGCGTCCTGGGTGACCGGATCGGCCGCAAACGCATGCTGCTTGCCGGCATGATCATGTTCGGCCTCGCGTCGCTGGCATCCTCGTACGCGCAGACGCCTGAGCAGCTGATCGGCGCTCGTGCCCTGATGGGTATCGGCGGCGCAGCGGTCCTGCCGGCCACCCTGTCGATCATCTCGAACGTCTTCGACCCCCGCGAGCGCGGCAAGGCGATCGGCGTCTGGGCCGGCTCCGTCGGTCTCGGCGTCGCCATCGGTCCGATCCTCGGCGGCGCTCTCCTCGAGCACTTCTGGTGGGGTTCGGTCTTCCTGATCAACGTGCCGATCGTCGTGATCGGTGTGATCGCCATCCTGTGGATCGTCCCCGAGTCGCGCGACCCGAGCCGGGCCAAGCTCGATCTTCTCGGTGTCGTGCTGTCCATCGTCGGCCTGATCGGTCTCGTGTACGGCATCATCGCCGGCGGTGACCACGGTTTCGGCGACATCCGGTCGTGGGGCTCCATCATCGGTGGTGTCGCGGTGCTGGCCGGGTTCGTAGCCTGGGAACGGCGCATCCCGTTCCCGTCGCTCGATGTCCGGCTGTTCCGCGATCCCCGGTTCGCAGCCGCGACCGCCGCGGTCGGCCTGGTCTTCTTCGCCGCCATGGGCACGCTGTTCTTCACCGCGTTCTATCTGCAGCTGGTGCGCGGCTACTCGCCACTGCAGAGCGGCCTGCTGTTTACGCCGTTCGCCGTCGCGCAGCTCGTCTTCGCTCCACAGAGCGCGGCCATGGTGCGGCGCTTCGGACCGAAGGCAGTGTGCGCCGTCGGGCTCGCGCTGGTCGCGTTGGCCCTGGTCGGATTCACCACGCTGGGCGTGCACACGCCGATCTGGTTGGCCGGGTTCTACTTCTTCATCCAGGGCGTCGGCATGGCCAATGTGATGCCACCGGTGACCGAGTCCATCATGGCGTCGCTGCCGCGCGAGAAGGCCGGCGTCGGTTCGGCCATCAGCAACACCGTTCGGCAGGTGTCCGGCGCGCTCGGCATCGCGGTGCTCGGATCGATCCTGTCCGGCGTCTATCGCTCGCGCATCGGTGATCACCTCAGCACCGTGCCGGCCGGTCAGCGCGCCGCCGTCGGCGATTCGGTCTCGGCGACGTACGGCGCCGCGGCGAACCTCACCGCGCACGGTCAAACGGCCGCCGCGGGGCGTCTCATCGACGCCGGTAACAGCGCGTTCATCGCCGCGATGCACTGGGCGGCGTGGGGCTCGGTCGCCGTGGCCGTTATCGGTGTCGCGGTGGTTGTGGCCTGGCTGCCGGCCCGGTCCGCTCCGATCGGAGCCCCGGTCAGCCAGTCGGATCGCGATGCGGCCGACGTGGCCGATACCGCGGTTGAACTAGCCGAAGTCTGAGCCGAACGGGCACAATGGCGATGATGACGTCGACGACGAACACCATCTCCGGCGCCGCGCGCAGCGGCGCCGGAGACGGCGCGTCCGCGCTCGGCCCGATGTCCATCGTCGATGTCCCGGCAGCGGCCGACGGCACCGGCGGGGCCACCGCCGACGTGCGCGAAGACGAGGCGCGTCGAGCGCCCGGCCGGCCGCGCAGCGCGCGGGCCGACGAGGCGATCATCGAAGCCGTGCTCGACCTGATGGCCGCCGGTACGACGGTCGAGGCGCTGTCCATGGAAGCGGTCGCGGCCCGCGCCGGCGTCGGCAAGGCGACGATCTACCGTCGCTGGCCGAACAAGGAATCGCTCGTCATCGACGCGATCGGTTCGTTAAAGGGTCCGCTGCCGGAGCTGACCGGCGAGTCGATCCGCGAAGACCTGCTCACGCTGTTGCGTTCGATGATCAAGGTTCGCGCCTCTCGCGCCGGCCAGATCATGCCGTGCCTCCTCCCTGAGCTGCAGCGCAATCCGGAGTTGCAGCGCCAGTATCAGCGGATCGTCGAGCCGCGTCGCGAGCACATGCGCGAGGTACTGCGCCGTGGCGTGGCCGAGGGCCAGCTGCGGGCCGATCTCGACATCGAGGTCGCGGCCGCGTTGCTCAATGCACCGATGATCGTCCAGAACATGCCGAACTGGAATCCGGCGCTGGACACGTCGAAGCTGCCGGAGCAGATCCTTGACGCGCTGCTGCCGGGCATGACCGCCTGACCGTTCTCGGTTTGGACACCCGGCCACGTGCAGGGAC
>DASQPR010000776.1:0-3760 GCA_035643815.1 Micromonosporaceae bacterium
ATCCGCGAGACCTTGCCATTCCCAATCGTGCGTCCGGCCGAGTCGAGCAGCCTAACGTGGGGCGGACCGCCGCAGCCGCGCAGCGAGCGTGGCGATATGGGCCGCGAGCTCCGGCGGTTCCAGCACCTCGAAGTCGACGCCCTTGAGCGCGATATAGATCGCCAGCTCGTCGAGTGAGTTCGAGCCTGCGGTCAACACACATGTCGCGTGGTCGAGAGGCTCAACCCGACTCGCGGTGGGCGACGCGACGTCGGCGACGAGGCTCGCGGGTGCATGCATCAAGACCCGGGCCCGATACCGGTACGGCGCCGACGAGACCGACCGGGACACGTACGTGGCGGCGTCCTCGGGCGGTTCGCGCGGTACGAAACGCGGCCCGGCTGGCGTGCGGGGCACCAGGCGATCGAGCCGGAACGTGCGCCAGTCCGCGCGGTCGAGGTCGTACGCAACGAGATACCACCACCGACCGGTGTGTACGAGCTTGTACGGCTCGGTGGCCCGCAGCGACACGGCGCCGTCGTGTGACCGATAGTCGAAGCGCAGCCGGTGGTGGTCTCGGCAAGCGGCCGCAACCGCCAACAGTCGCTCCCGATCCACGGCTGTCCCGCCCGGCATGAGCGGCACGGTCACGTCCGTGAGCATCGCTATCCGGTGGCGGAGCCGCGATGGCAACACCTGCTCGAGCTTTGCCAACGCCCCTACCGACGTCTCGGCGATCCCGGCAATCGAGCCGCCGGCCGCCGATCTCAGGCCGACCGCGAGCGGGGCGGCCATTTCGCCGCGCTCGAGGCGCCCGATCTGTTCGTCGAGGACGTACGAGCGTTCTTCGCGACGCTCCGGTAGCGCGGCCCGCTGGCCTCCGCGATCTAGGAACGGCGACCGAACCATAGGCGGGTTGCCGTTCCTAGATCTGGACTCGGGGCGGTGACACCGAGACAGGCGGGTTCAGGCCGGCCACGCTCCGGTGGCTCGCCGCATCGCGGTCGCTCCGCCACGGTCGACGGCCGCCTTGATCGCTGCGAAGATCGCGCCCTGGATCGTGGCGGCCAGCAGGACCTCCGCCCAACGCCGATCTTCGTCGCGCGGGTGGGGCGGCGTGTCGTCATGCTCGATCAGCTTCCAGGTCCGCTTGAAGACCGCGCCGGCCACGGCACCGGCAACGATCCCACCGATGATGCCGACCGGCTTGTACAAGATCTTCTCCGCCTTCATCTGCGATCCCTTCGCCGTGCGGCCGACATCCGCGTGCACCGCGTACACGACGGGCACCCTGCAACAATCATCCTGAAGGCGCCTCGACCGCACCGTCGCGAAACGGCCGATTTGCCCTGCTCGCGGGCCGCGCATCGTCGCCGTACCGTCGGGTTCGCGGTCTACGCGTCCGCACGGCAGGCAGCAAGACGGCCCGGACCGACTACGAGTCGATGCGGGCCGCCCGGTGGTGCGGTGTCGAGCGGTCAGCTCACGCTGAACGCCGTGTCGTCGATGACGAACGACGTCTGCAGCGAGACGTCCTCGGTGCCCGTGAACTTGATCGTCACCGAGTGGCCGGCCACGCCCGACAGCGGCAGCGTGACCTGCGTGTAACCGGTCGCGTGGTTCAGGTTGGAGAACGTCCGCAGC
The DNA here is from genome assembly GCA_035643815.1 of Micromonosporaceae bacterium. Classification (GTDB taxonomy): domain Bacteria; phylum Actinomycetota; class Actinomycetes; order Mycobacteriales; family Micromonosporaceae; genus DASQPR01. The sequence continues at coordinate 1,624 of DASQPR010000776.1, forward strand.
GTCGTCGTCGTGGTGCCGTTGATGAGCGCCACGGTCAACTTGTCGAACTGCGTCGTAGTGGTCGTTTCCGATGTGTCGATGTGGATGAAGAAGCTCACCGACGCCGTACATCCGGTCGGTACCGAGACCGTTTGCGAGAGCGTGTCGGTGTGCGTGGTGCCGTAGCCGTCGAGCCAGGCGTAGTACGTCCCGCTGTGCGACGTCTCGCCGGCGCCGTTCGGGTTCACGACGCCCGCCGTGGAGGTCCACGGTGCGGCCGACCCGGTTTCGAATCCGGGGTTGCCGAACAGCTGGCCAGGTGTGCAGCCGCCGCCGGTCGGGTTGATCGTCCACGAGAACGATGTGCTCGCCGTGCCGGAGGCCGCGTCATGGACGGTCGCCGTCACGGTGAACGTTCCGGCCGTCGTGGGCGTGCCACTGATGACGCCTGACGAGCTGATCGATAGCCCGGTGGGCAGGCCGGTCGCCGAGAACGTGTACGGCGGGGTGCCGCCACTGGCCGTCAGCGTCAGGCTTGTGGCCGTGCCAACCGTGCCGGTACGGCTACCTGGATTGCCGATGCTGAGCGTCGTGCCACCGGTGCCGTTCGTGAACGCGGCGGTGCCGTTGGGCGTGCCGAGTCCGGTCGGGCCGTCCCAGCCGGTGCCGGCCGTGCAGATCGGTGCGCCGCACGTGCCGTTGGAGCCGCTCGTCACGTCGAACAGGTTGCCCGGGTGGGCGTACGGGTAGGACGCCGCGTACGTGCCCGCGGCCGGGTTGCCGGCGAGCGCGTACACACCGGCGATCACCGGTGCGGCAACACTCGTGCCGCCGTACACGACCCAGCCGGATGCGCCGAACGTCTGGTAGACCGCGACACCGGTGGCCGGGTCGGCGACCGCGGAGACGTCAGCCTCGGCGCGTCGGCTGCAGTTCGTTGTGACCGTCTGCCACGTCGGCTTCACGTCGAATGCCGAGCAGCCGGAGCCGGCGCCCGACCACGCGGTCTCGGTCCAGCCGCGAGAGTTGGTCGACGTGGTCAGGTGCGTGCCGCCGACCGCGGTCACGTAGCGCGACGTTGCCGGGTACTCGGCACCGTTCCCGTTGTCGCCGGAACTGACGGTGATGGCAACGCCCGTGTGGTTGAAGTGCGAGTCATCGGTCGTCTGGCCGGAGTATTCGCCGCCACCCCAGCTGTTCGAGACGAACTTCGCGCCCATCGTCACGGCGCGGTCCTCGGCCGCGTACAGGTCCGCATCGCTGGCCGAGTTCGCCTCGACCAGGATGATGTTGCAGTTCGGGCAGATCGCCGACACCATGTCGAGGTCGAGCGATTCTTCGCCGGCCCACCCGGCATCGTTGGCCGGCAACGGGCTGGTAGCACCGTTCTGGTTCACGATCCGCAGGCAGCCGCTGGCTACCGTACAAGCCGGCAGGCCGAACTGGCTGCGATACGTAGCGAGGTCGGCCGCCGCCGTCGGGTCGTTGTTGGCGTCGACGATCGCGACCGTCTCGCCGGAGCCACCCGCCGTCGACAGCTTGTACGCACTGGCCAGATTGGCCGGACCGTAGCCGGAGGGCGTCGCGTTGGGCGTGATCGCGTTGGCACTGACCGCTTTGAGGTCGGTGCGTAGCAGCGAGAAGCACTGCATGGTGTGCCGGGCGGTCGGAGTGGCGCATGACTGGCGCGTGGTCATGTGAGCCGCGGACGGAAGGTTGACCGTCGCGCCGTTTGTGCTGCCTCCGGACGCGAGTGCGCCGGATGCGACCGAGTTCGCCGAGGTTGTCGCCGCAACCGGGGCGGTCGTGGCCTGCGCAGGCAACGACATTGATAGGGCCACAGCGACAAACGTCGCGGTGGCGGTGAGCAGCGTGAGCACCTGGGGGCGTGCCCGCATGTCTCCTCCTCGTGGGAGCAATCGTGACAGGAAACCCCGAATATGACGTCAAGGGCGTCATACGTCGAAGTATTCACATCCTTGATTGTCTGAGGTGGCGACACAACCCCTCTGCGTAACTAACCGTGCCAATTTCCGACACTGTGCTCGCCGAACGAACGGCCGAGCGCGCGGACCTCCGCCTCCATCTGCGGCACCTGACTCCGTCCCTGACGGCGTACGACCAGGTCGCCGACCTGTCCGAGGACGAGCGTCCGCAT
>DASQPR010000777.1:0-8641 GCA_035643815.1 Micromonosporaceae bacterium
AGGATCGGCTGTAGCTCGGTGCGTACATAAAGGAACGCGGGCGCCCCCGGTCCGCCGTTCAGATGCTTATAGGTGCATCCCGCCGCAAGATCGACATTGGCCGACGTGAGTCCGATCGGCACCGAGCCGGCCGAATGACACAGGTCCCACAACATCAGCGCGCCCACATCATGGGCCAACGCGGTGATGCCGGCGAGGTCGGCGACCGCCCCCGACCGGTACGCCACATGCGAAAGGCAGACCAAGGCCGTGTCGGCGCCGACCGCCGCCGACACGTCATCGCTGCTCAGGCCGTCGTCGATGTCGGTGGATATCACCCGCAATTCGAGCCCGCGCGCCTCGGCCAGGCCCTGCAACACGTACTTGTCGGTCGGGAAGTTGTCGTCATCGGTCACGATCACCGTCCGCCCTGGGCGGGCGTCGAGCGCGGCCGACGCTAGCTTGAACAGGTTCACGCTGGTCGAGTCGGAGAGCACGATCTCGCCCGGCCGCGCGCCGACGACCTCGGCGATCAGGTCACCCGCCTCGCGGCCAAGATCGATCCAACGGTCCCAGCCGCGGATTAGTCCGGCGCCCCATTCGACGTCGACGGCCTGGCGCAACCGGTCGCGGGTTGCCGTCGGCAACCGACCGAGCGAGTTGCCGTCCAGATAGATCAGGTCCTCGTCGTCGATGACGAAGCGGTCGCGGAAGCCGGCCAGCGGATCGGCGCGATCAGCGCGTTCGGCGAGATCGGCGTGATCGGCCGACTCCGCCCTGGCCAGGTGATCGATCGGTGTGTTGCGGCGATCTTCGCCACCCACGCTCGCGCCGTCGCTAGGCTCACGTCGGTCGGCATCGTTCGCGCGCGGCGAGGCGGTCATCCTGTCACCGTAGCGAGCGATCGACGGTCCATCGGCACCCGGCCGGCGGACCGGCCAGGATGCTCCGCTACCGTGAGTGCGTCCCGCGGGATGTGCCGCACCGCCACGGCGGGCGTGCTGGCGCACCCGGAACCCTACGGCGCCATGGGGGCGTTGAGTTGACCATTACAGAGACCGTTCTGGTGTTTGTCGGCATACCCGCAGCGGTCATCGCGATCATCTATGGCCTGGTTTATGGCGGTAGTGCCGCACGGAGCAAGCGTTACCGGCCGGGACGTCCGTTCAACCCGATGCCCGTCTGGTTCGTCGCGAACAAGCAGACGACCGGCACCGGTGCGTCGTCCTCGGCCCATGAGATCGGCGCCGGCTCGGCGGCACACGCCCTGTCCGGGGGTACGGAATCCACCGGCACCGCCGACGGCGAGACCGCTGAGGGTTCCGCCGGTGCGGGCCACGACCACGGCTCGGGCCTGTCGACCGTGAGTTACGGCGAGACCGGAGGCGCAAGTGACAGCTGGTGACAAGCCCGCCATCGCGGCTCGGCCCGAGGTGCTCAATGGCCCGTTCACGACGCGCCAACTGCTCCGGCTCGATGATGCGTTGCGTGGTGCGGACGAGTCGACCGGGCTGACGTTCAGCGTGTACGTCGGCGAGCTAGACCAGCCGGTCCGCGGTTACGCCGAGAAACTGCACAGCCAGCTTGAGGACCCGGATCGCAGCGTGCTCATCGCGGTCTCGCCAAACCAGCGCGTCCTGGAGATTGTGACCGGTCACGAGGCACGCCGCCGGGTGCCCGACCGTCAGGCGAAGCTGTCCGCGCTATCGATGGCGGCGGCGTTCGGCGGCGGGGATCTCGCCGGCGGACTCGTGGCCGGCATCGCTCAGCTCGCCAACCAGGCCGGCCGCTTCTAGCGCCTCTTCACCAAGATCCGCGGTGCGTCCGCGCGTCGGCTCGCTCCCTCTATCTGTACGGAACTTGGCCGCTCGATCATCGATCGAGCGGCCAAGTTCCGTTCAGTTCCGAGTGTCCGAGGTGCGTCGGGACGCGCGCGCCACGGACAAGGTCCGATCAGGAAGCGGCGGCATCCTTGGCCCGCGCCGCCAGCGCCCGGACCACGCCGTCCTTGCCCTCGGCGACCAGGCGTCGCAGGCTCGTCGGTCGGCCGGCGGCGGCCAACCATTCATCGGTGGCGGCGACCGTCTGCTCGCTGACCTGCAATGACGGGTAGGCGTCCTCGACGAATTCCTGGGCCGGCTCGCTGTCACGGGTTGCCCAGATCTGATCGATCACCGCGAAATACTTTTCGGCGTACGGCGCCGTCAGTTCGACCTGCGACGGGTGCTGGAAGCCGCCGAGCAGCGATCGCTGGAGCCAGTTCGGCAGGGCCTCGTCCGCGGTCAGTCGACGCCAGGTCTCGGCCTTCGCCGCCGGGGTGGCGATCAGCGCGGTCGCGATCGCGGCCTGGCGCTCGCCGCCGGCCGTACGGTCGTTGTCCAGCTCCGCGTTGATCTCGGCGTCGCCGACGCGGCCGGCTGCGGACAGCGCCTGCAGGATCGACCAGCGGATCTCGGTGCCGATGGTCAGACCGGCCGGGATGCCGTCGCCGGCGAGCCAGCCGGCGATCACGTCGAGGTCGGCATTGGCGCGAGCCGTCGCTACGTACGACCGGGCCCAGGCGAGCTGGAATCCGCCGCCCGCAACGGCGGCGTTCATGGCATCCCGGGCCGCCGCGTTGAGTTCGGCCCAGCCGGTCGGTGCCCATGCGGGGGCGGCGTAGTTTGTCAGCGCGCCGCGGGCCTGGGCGAGGACGCCGGTGACCAGGTTGATGTCGGTCTCGGCCGGCAGGCCGTTGATGGCCAGCGCCACGTAGTCGCGCGCGGCCATCTCCGCGTCGCGGACCATGTCCCACGCCGCCGCCCAGACGATCGCGCGGGCGAGCGAGTTGTCGAACGTCGCGATGTGCGTGACGACCGTGGCGAGCGAGGCTTCGTCGAGCCGCGTCTTGGCGTACGCATAGTCCTCGTCGTTGAGCAGCAGCACCGCGGCGGCCGGCCGACCAACCAGCTCGGTGAGTTCGGTCCGCGCCCCGCTGACCGTGACCACGACCGTCTCGCGGCGGGTGAGCCGACCGTCGACCAGGTCGTAGAGGCCGACGCCGAGCCGGTGCGTACGCAGGGTCGGGTAGGCCGCCGGTGCTTCCTGGCGTACGACGACCGAGGCATAAGTGCCGTCGTCGCCGATCACGATCTCCGGCCGCAGCGTGTTGACCTGGGCGGTCTCCAGCCACTGGGCGGCGAAGTCGCGCAGCTCGATGCCGGAGGCCGCCTCCAACGAGGTGAGCAGGTCGCCGAACGTCGCATTGCCCCACGCGTGCTGGCCGAAGTAGTCGCGCAGACCGGCGACGAACGCGTCGATCCCGACGTACGCGACGAGCTGCTTGATCACGCTCGCGCCCTTCGCGTACGTGATGCCGTCGAAGTTGACCTCGACCGCCTCGACGTCGGTGATCTCGCAGTAGACCGGGTGGGTCGAGGACAGCTGGTCCTGGCGATAGCCCCAGTTCTTGCGCAGCGACAGGAAGCCGGTCCACGCATCGGTGAAGCGTGTCGCGTGAACGCTGCACCAGTGGCTCGCCCACTCGGCGAACGACTCGTTCAGCCAGAGGTCGTCCCACCAGCGCATGGTCACAAGGTCGCCGAACCACATGTGCGCCATCTCGTGCAGAATCGTGTTGGCGCGGTTCTCGTACTCGTAGTCGGTGACCTGCGACCGGAAGATGTAGTACTGCTCGCCGTGCACGACGCAGCCGAAGTTCTCCATCGCGCCGGCGTTGAATTCGGGCACGAACACCTGGTCGTATTTCGGCAACGGATAGCGCACGCCGAACTGCTCGTGGAAGAAGTCGAAGCCCTGCTCGGTGATGAGGAACAGGTCATCGTCGTCGAGGTAGCGCTTCATCGACTGCCGGCAGAAGATGCCGAGATCGATGCCGTCGTGAAGCTTGCGCACCTCGTGATACGGCCCGGCGCAGATCGCCGTGATGTAGGTCGACATCCGCGCCGACGGCGCGAAGTGCAACGTCTTGCTGGTCGTGAATTCGCCCGGCTCGGTGCGCTCGACCGGCGAGTTCGAAATCACTGACCAGTGCGCCGGTACGGTGACGTGCCAGGTGTAGACGCTCTTCAGGTCGGGTTGGTCGAAGCTTGCGAACACGCGCTGCGCGTCCGCGGTCTCGAACTGGCTGTAGAGATAGACCTCTTTATCCACCGGGTCGACCGAGCGGTGCAGGCCCTGGCCGGTGGTGGAGTAGAGCGCGTCGGCGTCGATCACGAGCGTGTTCTGCGCGGCGAGATCGGTGAGGGTCAGGCCCTTCTCCGCACTCCAGCCCGCGACGTCGATGGGCGATCCGTTCAGCGTGGCCGACCGGATGCGATCCATCGCCGCCTCGATGAACGTGGATGCGCCCGGTTCCGTGCAACTGAACGTGATGACGGTGGTCGATCGGAACGTACGCTCGCCCGCGCCGCCGGTGCCGTCGGTCAGGTCGATCGTGATGTCGTACGAGGTCACGTCGACGAGCCGTGCCCGCTCGGCCGCCTCGATCTGGGTCAGATTGCGTACTCCGGCCACGCTGAACAACTCCATTCCGTACGGTCTCCCGCGATCTCCCCATGTCAACACGCGGGCATGAAGCGAGTCTTTCACGGTCGGCCGAACGCGCCCGCAGTGGCCTGAGACACACGGGTGAGGTATCGGGTCGGACCCTTGACGGGGCAACAATAGTAAGGAGCACCATCCGTGGTGGCATTTACCGCAAGGGAGCAGATTCGATGGCAGAACAGCGCGTCAAAGCGGACATGTGGTTCGACCCGAGGTGCCCGTGGGCGTGGATCACGTCGCGTTGGCTGCTCGAGGTCGAGCAGGTGCGGCCGGTCGACATCCGGTTCCACGTCATGAGCCTGACCGTGTTGAACGAGAACCGGACGGATCTGTCCGAGGAATATCGTGCCCGCCTGGCCGACGGCATGGGCCCGGTGCGCGTCGCGATCGCCGTCGAGCAGAAGTACGGGACGGAGGCGCTGCGCCCGCTTTACACCGCATTTGGCAACCGGATCCACCACGACAAGCAGCCGCTCGGTCCCGAGCTTTATGAGGGCGTACTAACCGAATGCGGGTTCGACGCCACCCTCGCCGACGCGGCGACCTCGACCGAATTCGACGACCGCGTACGGGAGAGCCACAACGAGGGCATGAAGCCGGTCGGTCTGGACGTCGGCACACCGGTCATCCACACCCCCGGGCCCGACGGCGAGCAGATCGCCTTCTTCGGTCCGGTGATTACCCCGCGCCCGAAGGGCGAAGCCGCCGGCAAGCTGTGGGATGGCGTGCTCCTGGTCGCCGGCACCCCCGGCTTCTACGAAATCAAGCGCACGCGCGAGGCCAAGCCGATCTTTGACTGAGACGCGAGCCGTCCCGCCCATTCTCCGGACCGCTATCGAGTCTGGCCCAAACGATCCGGGGTCGCCCGGTAGCGTCGAAGCATGACCATCGCGCACGCTATCGGGCGGGCCTGGCTGTCCACCGGCGGCCCGGAAGGCCTGTCAACCGGTTCGCAGAATTACGACGAGTTCGCCGACGAGTCGGAGATCACCGCGATCATCGCCGCGAACCCGATGAGCGCGCTCGGGGTCGAGATGCCCCATTGCGCGCCGGATAGCCTTGGCCAGACGCTGGAGGCGTCGCTGCCGGCCGCCGTCGAGCGGTTGGCGGCGGCCAAGGAGGCCGGCCGCTACGTGCCGTACGACGACGTCGCCGTCGTTTACGCGATCACCGCACCCGACGGCACCACGGGATTCGGTCTGTGGTGCATGGTCGAGACGGCCGAGATATCGACCGCGGCCGACGAGCCCGGTCATGTCATTCGCAACGAGGACGTGTTCATCGAGAAGGTGCGCGAGCGGGTCGCGTTGGCCGAACACATCGGCCATTTGCTCTCGCCGGTGCTACTGCTCGCGACCGACCAGGCGCAAGCGCTGCACGACGCTCTCGCCGCGACGGCGGAGGAGTTCGGCACCCCGGTGGTGAGCGACGTCGACCAAGCCGGTCGGCGGCATGAACTGTGGCCGGTGCTCACCGCCGAGCGCCGCGACGAGTTGCTCGCGCTCGCCAGCGCGGGCGAGTTGGTCGTGGCCGATGGCAACCACCGGAGCCTCGCCGCTCAGATGGCGAAGCTGCCCAGCTTCCTCGCCGTCATCACCACGCCGATGTCGGTCGCGATCCAGCCGTACAACCGGCTCGTGGCGACGGCGCCGGCGGTGGCTGAGCTAATCGAGCGACTGGAGGCCGCGGGCGCTCAGATCACGCCGGTACGGGCAACGGAGGGGCCGCCGTCGGTACGCGGCACGGTCCACCTCTACGCCGGCCCGGACGCCTCGTTTGCGGTGCGCCTACCGTCGACGCCGGGAGCACCCGATGTGGACAACCTCGACCATGCCCTCGTCGAGCGGATCATCCTCGGCGACGTGCTCGGACTGGGCGCGGGTGACAAGGCCATCACGTACGTCGGCGGCGACTACCCGGCCGACTGGTTGCGCGGCGAAGTGGACGCGGGTCGGGCCGGCCTCGCGATCCTCATCCCCCCGGTGACCGTCGACGACTTCGTCGCCGTGAATCTGGCCCGCGGGAAGGTGCCGCGCAAGAGCACCTGGTTCACGCCAAAGGCGCGGGCCGGCCTCGTGGTCGCGGAACTCGACGCGCGCTAACCGCTGGGTGCCGCGAGCGGATTGTGCAGCGGCAGCCGCGAGGCGCATATTGCCGCCGATGTGTAGCGGCAGCCGCGAGGCGCATATTGCTGTGCGAGACTGCGCGGTATGCGCGTGTACATCGGCTCCGATCATGCCGGTTTCGAGCTGAAGGAGCACCTCCTCGAGGTGCTGCCCGGCCAGGGGTACGACGTGGTCGATCTCGGGCCCAAGACGTACGACCCGGACGACGACTATCCGGCACACTGCCTCGCGACCGGTGCTGCGGTCGTCGGCGACCCGGGCAGTCTCGGGATCGTGATCGGCGGCTCCGGCAACGGCGAGCAGATCTCGGCCAACAAGGTCGTCGGCGTGCGTGCGGCCCTGGCCTGGAATCCGGACACAGCTCAGAAGGCGCGTGAGCACAACGACGCGAACGTCGTCGCGATCGGCGCGCGCGAGCACACGATCGACCAGGCGACCGAATTCGCCTTGGCCTTCCTGCGCACACCGTTCAGCGGCGCGGAACGGCACCAGCGCCGGATCGACCAGGTCACCGCATACGAAGAGACCCATGAGCTGCCGCCGCTGCGCGACTGAGCGTGAGCGGAAAGTTCCGAACGGCTAACTGTCCCGCGGGACCCATCCGCGATGGACGATGGTCAGCGTCTCCTCGGCGTGCGCGATGTCGGCGTCGGTCGGCCGGGCCGAATCGCGCGCCCTCATCGCCGCCTCGACGCTGACCTGCGAGGACCCGCCGCCGATGAGTCCCCGAAGCCCTCGCTCATGATCATCGGCTGGGACCGCCAGGTGGCTGTCGTAGGGCTCCCGCTCCCGGCCTTGGTCCGGTCGCCGTCGGCGAGTGTCGCTCGGACGCTCGGTCACGGGCAACGCTTTGACTGGACTCGATGCCGCACTGGCCGCCGAAGCGGTCGCCGAGCGTGCACCGGGCACGGGCTCGGTCGAAGGTGCGGCGCTCGATGTCGTTTGGCCCGAGCGGGCACCGCGCACGCGTCGGCGCCGCCGCTCACCGTCCGCCCGCTCGACCATGCGCCGACGGTACCGCGTGTAGTAAGTCAACAGCGGCACCGCCGGCATCTGGATCATCTCGAAGGGCTCTAGAACATTTCGATCGAGCTAGGCGCGCGATGCCAACCGAACGCGACCGACGTCCGTGCGAGAGTGTCCGGACGGAGCTCTCGGACGTCGCCGCCGGCCGCGAACGCCGTCAACGGGGCGCCGCCCAGGTATGCGGAGCCGAGCGCGTGGGCGGTCGCTTCGATGTCGGCCGGCTCGTCCGTCGGCGTACACGTGGCTGATCGGTCGTCGCCGACGAGCCGGAACCGACCCGCGTTGGCCGGGATATTCGGGTCCTGCACCTCGATCACGACGTCGACCGGCGCCGCGTAGCGGCGGGCGGCCAGCGCGGCCGGCACATCGAGGAGCCGCAGCCAGAGGCCGTCGACCAATCGCATGCCGAGGGCTTGCGGTTCGTTGACCAGGAATTGCAGCGGCTCGTCGATCGCCGCGAAGCGCTGTCGGGCCGAGCGCGTCAGGTCGACGGAGAGCGCGAATCGCCACAACGCCCGGTAGGCCTCGGGCGTGTTGGCGATGAGTTCCCGCACGATGACTTGGCCGTTGGGGCCGGTCTCGGACCACTCGCCCTTGGCGCGCCAGAGCATGTATCCGTCGACACCACCAGGCCCGTCGTGGACGACGGCCCGCAGCGCGGTGGCGCCGTTGCGGCCCGACTTGATGTCCGCCGTGCAGTAACGCCACCAGCGCTCGTCCCGCGCCGTCCACCCCGGTCGCTCGGCGAGCGCGGCTTCGAAGACCTTCTCGAAAACGTCGAGGGAGTCCGGCGGAACGGGCCGCAGTTGTCCCTCGTCATCGCGAACGGGATCGCGCAATGACACCTCGCGTGCGTTGGCCTCGATCGTCAGTCGCTGGGTCGCCGGGCCGTAGCCGAAGCGTTGATAGATCCGGCCCTCGCTGGCGTAGAGCACCGCGACGGGTTCACCGAGGCCGATGCTGTC
>DASQPR010000778.1:0-2069 GCA_035643815.1 Micromonosporaceae bacterium
GGCGGATTGGCCACTGCACGGATTGGCCACTGTGGAGTTCGGCGTCGCGCGAGGGCGTCCCGCTACGGCACAATCAACGGCGTGACCCAGTGGGAGTATGCGCGGCTCGAGTACGCGGCGACCGGCTCGTTCGGCGCCGACCGGGAGATGGACTGGACGGCGACGTTCCACTTTCCCGGCGGCCACCAACGTTGGGGCGTCGACGAGGCGTTCGATGACCTCCGCCATCTCAACCACGCCGGCGAAGCCGGTTGGCAGGCGTACGACCGCCAGGCAATGGTCATCGGGCAGCCGCAGCGCCTCCACTCCTTGACCTATTCGATGAAGCGGCCCGTCGCTTAGCCTCGCGCGCTGGGCGTTCGGCGGCTTTCTTCTCCAAGAGCCGCTCGACACCATCCAGGATGACACCCAGTCCGGTCTCGAATAGCACATCGAGTTCGGAGTCGAAGTCTTCAGATTCGGCGAAATGGGCCAGGAACGGGTAGCGGCCGGTGGCGAAGATCGCGCGCGCCTGCGCTTCCTGTCGATCCATCCATTCGTCGCTGGTCATGCCGGTGTCACGCTGGGCCTGAAGCTCGTTGTCGACCGCGAGTGCGGTGCCGATCCCGAAGCTCACGAGCGTCAGCGAGATGCGCAGCGCCTCCCCACCCGACAGGCCCAGACCGGACAGGGCGCGCATCGACCACTCGGTGTGCATCATCGCGTTCGGCGCGAGTTGGGGCCGCGTCATCGATAGAAGCTGCGCCAGCCAGGGGTGCTCGCGAGTGATCGCCCATTGAGCGCGGGCTACCAGCTCGAGCTGCGCCCGCCAGCCCTTCGGTGGTGCCTGCGGCCAGTCGATGCGGCCGAGCGTGACGTCTAGCATATGCGTCGTCAGGTCATCCTTGCTTGGCATCCAGCGGTAGAGCGACATCGTTGGCATGCCCAGTTCGACGCCAATGCGTCGCATCGACACGGCCGCGATGCCCTCGGCATCGGCCAGACGTACGGCCGTCTCGACGATGCGATCACGCATGTCACCGCCGTCTCGTCGGGCGGTGGGCGTCCGCAACGATCGCGTCGCTCCTCTCGAACCGGAAGTCGCCGCATCCAGCCCGGACGCCGGCCGCGTCGCGGAACCTCCCCCGTTCCCGGACAGGGACGCGGACGTGCCCTCGGGGCCGACCGAGGCTTGGGCCACGACCGTGCCCACACCCGCGACCGCGCGTACGAGGCCGCGGCGCTGCAGTTCGGCGAGCGCCTTGGTCGCCGTGGCGATCGCGACGCCCCACTGCGCCGAAATCTGTCGCGTCGACGGGACCCGGTCGCCGGCTCGCAACTCGCCGTCGCGGATGCGGTCGCTCAGATCATTCGCGATACCGAGGTACGCGCTGACCATGACACCTCCTAGTGCGGTCGGCTCCTCCAGCGTACTAGTACGCAGGCGGGCGCTTCGGAGCAGCGGATCGGTCCGTCGCGTACTAGTACACCGGGCACATTTCGTGTTCGTGATGGCTCGAGTCCGTACGGCGTATGTACGGTGTACCAGCATTCTCGTACAGCGTACACGTCTCGAAGAAGGGGGCGCTGACATGACAAGCGAACCGGCCATCATGGTTGATGGTCTGCGGAAGTCGTTCGGCGAGCTGAACGTCTTGGCCGGCATCGACCTACAGGTCGGGCGCGGCACGATCCATGCGTTGTTGGGGCCGAACGGAGCCGGCAAGACCACGCTCGTCCGGATCCTCGCCACGCTTACCCGGCCCGACGCCGGCACCGCTCGCGTCGCCGGCTTCGATCTCACGACCGAGCGGCATCTCGTGCGACGCAGCATTAGCCTCACCGGGCAGTATGCCGCCGTCGACGACTTGCAGACCGGCGCGGAGAACCTGCGGATGATGGCGCGCCTTGTCGGGCTGTCCGGGCGGAGGGCGCGCACGCGCGTGGCGGAACTGCTGTCGCGCTTCGATCTCGTCGACGCCGCGGGTCGCCGGGTGGGCACGTATTCGGGTGGTATGCGGCGCCGGCTCGACCTCGCCGCGAGTCTGGTCGGCACGCCAGCCGTCATCTTCCTCGACGAGCCGACAACC
>DASQPR010000779.1:0-6974 GCA_035643815.1 Micromonosporaceae bacterium
TGGGCGTCCGGCGCTGATGAGGTCATGAGTCGTGCTCCTTGCCTGTAGTCCGTGGATCGTGAGGCGCTTCGTGCATCGGTGTTGCGGAGCTTCTTCGCAAGGTCTGGTGCTCGGCGCGATGCCGCGACGGTGACCAGGTGATCGCGCCCGCGTCGATGTCGTCGATCAGGTTTCTCACCCAGGTCAACTCGGCCCGCAACATGTGCTGGGCGTATTCGGTTTCGACGATGTCGATGCGATCGAGACCGGATTTCACGAGCGCCCCGGCCACCTGCTCGCTGCCGGCGACCTGCGCCTCCAGCGTGAACGTTCGCTGCATGAGCAGGCGTCGCGCCGCCGCGGGCTCGATGGTCGCGAGAATCTCGAGCGCGGCGGCGAACACGGGGAACTCCTCGGCCGGGGACCGTACGAGATCGCGGAGGTTGTCCATGAACTCGTCCCGTCCGGCGTCAGTGATCGCATAGACGGTCCGCTCCGGCCGCCGTCCATCGCGTCCGGTCTCCACCGACGCGATGAGAGACAGCGCGGCCAGTCGCTCGACCGCGTGATACAGCGAGCCCGCCCGCACCTTGATGACGAAGTCGGTGCCCCGGTCGCGGACGAGCTGATGCATCTCGTACGGGTGCATCGGGCGCTCGTGCAGCAGCCGGAGGATGGCCAACGCGAGCGGCGTCAGGGTGCGGTGCGGTCTAGCCCTCATGGGTTACTCCAGATGGAGTATTGGTCGTTCCCGGCGATCGTAGCGACACGTCGAACACGCGGTCCAGGGAGTTTTGAACCGCCACCCGAAATGCTGCCGAGGTGCTTGATGTTGCCAGTCACCCCAGACATTCCCGCGCGACGCGCTCCGTCCGGCAAGACCGGTCAGGGTTCCAACAATCCGATCGCGCGCGCTGCCCGGGCTACCGTCGCCCGCGGTCGTACGCGCGCCCGCGCCGCTCCGTCGGCGAGCACGGCCCGAAGGCGGCGCGGATCAGCGGCGAGTTCGGCGTAACGCACCTGCAATGGCGCCAGCGTCGCTATCACCACGTCGGTGACGGCCGCTTTCAGCTCGGCGTACGTGTCGAAGTGCAGTTGGGCAGGGTCGGCACCGGTGCATGCCGAAAGGATCGCCAGCAGATTCGCGACTCCGGGTTTTCCGGCCGGATCGAAACGGACCTCGCCGTCGGCGTCGGTGACCGCTCGCCGTACCTTGCGCGCGATCGTGTCGGGCGGATCGAGGAGGCGGATGACGCCCGCCTGGACAGCGGACGACTTGCCCATCTTCGTGCGCGGGTCGGCGAGATCCATGATCCGCGCGGCATACGTCGGATTGACGGCCTTCGGCACCACGAACGTGTCGCCGTACCGGGCATTGAAGCGCATCGCGACGTCTCGGGTCAGCTCGACGTGCTGCGACTGGTCCGAACCGACCGGCACGTCATGCGTGTCGTGCTGCAAGATGTCGGCCGCCATCAGCACCGGGTACGTGAGCAGCGACAGGCGAACGTGCGGTTGCCCGGCGCCCTTCTCCTTGAACTGGATCATTCGCTGCGCCTCGCCGAACGCGGTCGCGCACTCCAGCAGATAGTGCAGTTCGGTCGTCTCGCGCACGTGCGACTGGACGTAGAGCGTCGAGCGGTCCGGATCGACGCCGGCCGCCAGCAGCAGGGTCGCGTTTTCGAGCGTCGCGGCATGTACGTCGGCCGGCCGGTGCTCGATGGTTAGCGCGTGCAGATCGGCGATGAAGATCAGGGATTCGCCGTACGCCTGATCGCCGATCATCGGACGGATCGCGCCGAGATAGTTGCCGAGATGCATCGACCCAGTTGGCTTGAACCCGGAGATGCGCCGGGTCGGCCGAGCGGCGGCGAATGCGTTGTTGTCAGCCGTAGCGGCGACGGTCGTGGTGAGCGTGGTCATGTCGGACTCCTTGGGATTCGGGGCTGCGCCGACCCGAATCAGAGACGTCCGCTCACGAGAAACGGCCGCCCGATCGGGCGGCCGCGTGGGAAATGGATACGCGAAACGATGGCCGCCGTTAGGCGCGCCACCAACCCTGGACGAGAGCACAGGTGTTTCGCATAGCAGCGAGTCTAGCGCACGATGGCGTTAGGGTGAGCCCTGTGCCGAGCCTCACGCGCGCCGCGGCGCACGAGCGCGCAGCGTCGATCCACGTCGATGCGTACGATGTCGATCTCGATCTGACGACCGGTGACGAGCGGTTCGGTTCCACCACGACGATTCGCTTTAGCGCGACCAGCCCGGGTCTTTCGACGTTCGTCGAGGTCCGGCCGCACCAGCTGCGATCGGCGACGCTGAACGGCATCCCGCTGGACGTGAAGACCTGGCACGACGGCCGGCTGCCGCTGCCGGATCTGGCCAGGCGTAACGTGCTCGTGGTTGAGGCGGACATGTCCTACACGAACACCGGGCAGGGTCTGCATCGCTTCACCGATCCGGCCGACGGCCGTACGTATCTCTACGCGGCAAACTTCCTCGACCAGGCGCCGACGGTCTTCGCCTGTTTCGACCAGCCCGATCTCAAGGCGCCGTTCACGATGCGCGTCACCGCCGATCCGCTGTGGATCGTCGCTGGTAACGGCGCTGAGACGGCGGTCGAGCCCGGGCGCTGGGAGCTCGCGACGACACCCCCACTCGCCACCTACTTCGTCACGCTGATCGCCGGGCCGTATCACGCCGTACACGACGAACATGACGGCATTCCGCTCGCGATCTATGCCCGTACGTCGCTCGCCGCTGCACTCGATCAACAAGCGGCCGAACTCTTCGCGATCACCCGGGCCTGCTTCGACCGCTATCACGAGCTGTTCCGCGTACGGTATCCGTTCGGCGCGTACCGACAGGCGTTCGTGCCCGAGTTCACGATGGGGGCGATGGAGAACCCGGGCTGTGTCACGTTTCGCGACGACTATGTCTTTACGTCCGCCGTGACCGACGCCGAACGCGAGGGGCGAGCGCTGGTCATCGCGCACGAGATGGCACACATGTGGTTCGGCGACCTCGTGACGATGTCGTGGTGGGACGACCTGTGGCTGAACGAGTCGTTCGCCGAATACCTCGGCCATCGGGTCACGGTCGAGGCCACCGAATTCACCAACGCTTGGACGACGTTCGCGCTCGGGACAAAGGCCTGGGGGTACGCGGCCGACCAGCGCCCGTCCACGCATCCGATCTCGGCCGATGTCGTCGATACCGACGAGGCACTGCTGAACTTCGACGGCATCTCGTACGCCAAGGGCGCGGCCGTCCTGAAGCAACTCGTGGCACTCCTGGGCGACGAGGCCTTCTTCGCTGGACTTCGGACATATTTCGACGCGCATGCGTACGGCAACGCGTCCCTCGCCGACCTGCTCGGGGTGCTGGGCGACGCGAGTGGACGTGACCTCGTCGACTGGGCGCATGTCTGGCTGCGTACGGTCGGCGTCAGCACGCTGCGCCTTACCACGGCGTACGAAGAGACGGGCACATACGCCGACGTCTGGCTGACCCAGGAGTCCCCGCATGCCATGCGGCCGCACCGGATCCGGCTCGGCGCCTACGTCGAGTCGGGCGGCACGACGACCAGGCGCGAGGTCGTCGACGTGGACATCGATCCACGCCGCGACGACGGGTCGGCCGAGGTCGGCGCTCTTCGCGGGCGGCCGATCGCGGATCTTCTGTTGCCTAACGACGAGGATCTGACGTACGCGAAAATCCGATTGGCGCCGGCGGACCTGAGGCGCCTCGCGGCCGTGCTGCCCACGACGCGCGATTCACTCGCCCGTGCGCTGCTCTGGGGCGCCGCCTGGGATCTCACCCGCGACGCGGAGTACGCGGCAGATTGGTTTGTCGATCTGTGCCGAGCGGCACTGCCGGTCGAGTCGGAAGTGGCGATCTTTGCGGAGGTCGTCAGCTATGCGCGCGACTACGCCATCGCGCGATACCTGCCGCCGGCGGCGACCGCGGCCGGACGCCGCACACTGGCCGTCGCGACTCGTGGGTCGTTCGATCGCGCCGAGGGTGACGCGGGCCGCCGGCTGGCCGCCGTGCGCGCGATGATCACCTTGGCCGGGTCGGACGATGTGGACTGGTTGCGGGACTGGCTCGACCCGACCGGTGTCACCCGACCCGCCGATGTCGCGATCGATGCCGAGTTGCGGTGGCTCATCGTCGGTCAACTCGCATCACTCGGCGCGGCCAATGACGCCGAAATCGACGCCGAATTCGATCGTGACCGTACGGCTATCGCCGCCGAGCACGCGGCGACCGCGCATGCCGCACGCCCCGACGCGGCGGCCAAGGCGAGTGCGTGGACCGTTTTGATCGGGGACGACACGCGGTCGAATCGGCTGTTGTTCGCGACCGCCCGAGGGTTCTGGCAGCCCGATCAGAGTGACCTGACGGCGTCCTACGTGGATCGCTATATCGCCGATGTACCAGCGATGGCAGCCCGCCGGCCGGCTCAGGTTGCCGAGCGCATTGCCACTCTTGCATTTCCGTCCTACGCCATCGATGCCGGCTCGCTCGCGGCGATGACGCGCATGCGCGACGATGAATCGCTGGTGCCGGGGCTCCGACGAGCACTGATCGACGAAACCGACGAGCTCGCCCGATCCGTCGCGGCCCGCGATCTCGCCGCTCAGCTGAAACGGGCGCGCGACGACGAGAGGCAAGACGACGAGAGGAAGCAGCCATGATCTTCGACCCGGTCGAGTCGATCTCGGTCGACGAGCGGGCGGCGCTCCAGACGCAGCGGCTGCGAGGTCTCGTGGACACGCTTCTCGCCGTGGACGGCGGTCTACAGGGGGAGCGGCTTCGCGCGGCGGGCATCGACTCGGGGACCGAGGTGACGCTCGCGGACCTCGCGCACCTGCCGACCGTCGGGAAACGTGACCTCTGGGACGCGTACCCGTTCGGGATGCTTGCCGTACCGATCGAGGACTGCGCGTGCGTTCATGGATCGTCCGGCACGAGTGGCCGACCGACTCTCGTCGCCTACACCGACGCCGACCTCGACCTGTGGGCGCATGTGGTGGCTCGCAGCCTGGTCGGCGCCGGTGCCACGCCGAAGTCGTTGATACACAACGCATATGGCTATGGCCTGTTCACCGGCGGCCTCGGCATCCATCACGGCGCCAGGGCGCTCGGCGCGACCGTGGTGCCGATGTCCGGCGGGCAGACGGCACGTCAGCTCCGTCTTATGCAAGATCTCAAACCCGAGGTGCTTACGTGTACGCCGTCCTATGCGATCTACCTTGGCGAAGCGGCGCGAGCCGAAGGCATCGATCCGGCGACACTCTCGCTGAAAGTCGGGATCCACGGCGCCGAGCCGTGGACGGACGCGATGCGGGTTCAGATCGAGGAGTTGCTCGGGATCCGGGCCCTCGACATCTACGGGCTGTCCGAGATCATTGGGCCCGGAGTCGGGTGCGAGACGCTGCATTCGGGCGGCTGGCTGCACGTACAGGACGATGTGTTTCTGGTCGAGGCGCTCGATCCGATGACCGGTCAACCCGTACCCGACGGCGAGCTCGGTGAACTCACCTTCACCACGCTGACGAAGCAGGCGCTCCCGTTGCTCCGCTATCGCACGGGTGACCTGGCCCGACTCGACCATGCACCGACCCCGGTCGACGACGCGGAGAGCGCATGGCGAACGTCGGTCAAGATGAGCAAGATCGTTGGGCGCGCTGATGACATGCTGATCGTCCGCGGCGTGAACGTCTATCCGAGCGAGGTCGAGGCCGTCGTGCTGGCCGAGTCGGGGGTTGGGCCGCAGTACGTGTTGGTGATCGACGAGCGGGCGACGCTATCCAGGATGATCGTCTGTTGCGAGTCCGATCTGGACGGCTCGGCGGTGTCATCACGCCTCGTCGGCGCGTTAGCGAAACGACTCAATATGTCGTGCGACGTACACGTCCTGCCGACCGGCTCATTGCCGCGAACCGAGGTCGGCAAGGCCGTCCGCGTGCTGCGATGGTCGTCGGGCGACGCACCGGTGCCGGGCCTCTAGGCCGCGGCGCGAGGCGTGATGGGGTTTGCAAGATCGGGATCTTGGGTTCTTGCGGTAGGCCGTACACAAGCGCGGATACGATCTGGTCATGGACCTGGACGACGACGTTGCCGCCTCGATGTTGATGCGGGAGCGCCGGGTGGGCATCATGGGCGGCACGTTCGATCCGATCCACCACGGCCACCTCGTGGCGGCGAGTGAGGTCGCGGATCGGTTCAGCCTGGACGAGGTCGTGTTCGTGCCGACCGGACGTCCCTGGCAGAAGGACGACGGTGTCAGCTCCGGCGAGGATCGTTACCTGATGACGGTGATCGCGACCGCCTCGAATCCGCGGTTCGCGGTAAGCCGGGTCGACATCGACCGTGAGGGTCCGACGTACACGGTCGACACCGTACGGGACCTGCGTGAGGTGTACGGCGCGGCAACGCAACTGTTCTTCATCACGGGCGCTGACGCGCTCGGGAAGATCTTGTCTTGGAAGGACGCCGACGAGATCTTCAAGCTCGCGCATCTGGTCGGCGTCACGAGACCGGGGTTCGAGCTGTCCGATGATCATCTGCCGGCCGAATCTGTGAGCCTCATCGAAGTGCCGGCCATGGCCATTTCGTCGACGGCCTGCCGCGAACGCGTCGCGGCCGGACATCCGGTCTGGTATCTCGTGCCGGATGGCGTCGTGCAGTACATAGCAAAGCGGCGTCTCTACCGGAAAGAAGATGTTGCGGGCAAATAGGTAGATTTGGGGCAACCGACAACCGGACAATCGATCAACCGGGTGACTGATCAACCCGGTGACTGATCAACCCGCAAATGATCAATCGAGCGCTTGGACCGGCGGCGGCGCGGTTGTGAGACGCTTGAATAACGCGGCGGCGGCGGCAAGCCGCCCCGAAAGCCGGCCGAACGTGGAAAGGAACCAGGTGCCAGCATCTGAGCGCGCTATCGAGTTGGCCCTTGCCGCGGCGCAAGCGGCGGCGGACAA
>DASQPR010000780.1:0-2228 GCA_035643815.1 Micromonosporaceae bacterium
CCGGAGCGCGTCGTGCAGGTCGCGGGTGCGGTTCGACGTCAGCACCGCGATCGGCGGCACCGCGGCTCGGCGCGTACCCAGCTCCGGGATGGTCACGCTCGACTCGGCCAGCATCTCGAATAGGAAGGCCTCGAATTCATCGTCCGCGCGGTCGACCTCGTCGATCAGCAGCACGGCCGGGCGTGGCCCCGGATGCTCGACCGCGGCGAGCAGCGGCCGGGCGAGCAGGTAGTCCTCGCTGAACAGGTCCTCGTCGCGCAATTCGGTGCCACGCGCCTCGGCCAGCCGGATGCCGAGCAACTGTCGCGGATAATTCCATTCATAGAGCGCCTCGGCCGCGGTCAGTCCCTCGTAGCACTGCAGCCGGACGAGCGGCGTGTCGAGAACGGTCGCCAGTGCCTTCGCGGCCTCGGTCTTGCCGACGCCCGGCTCGCCCTCCAGCAGGATCGGCTGACCCATCCGTACGGCGAGGAAGAGCGCTGTGGCAAGCGGCGCGCTCGCGAGATAACCGGTGGCGTCGAGGCGCACGGCGAGCGTGTCGATATCCGGTACGGCGGCGGCGAGGTCGGCCGCGCCGTGCGTCGAAGACTCGTCGGTCATTCGTGCGACGCGCCCGTGAGGTATCGGTGCGGGTCGGCGGTGAACGCGACCTTGCAGCCGGAGCCGCAGAAGTAGTACGTCGAGCCACCGTGTTCGGCCTGCAGCGCGAGCGGCGTAACGGCCACGTCCATGCCGCAGACCGGATCGATCACGACCAGTGGTTCGGATGATGTCTCGCTTGGTCGATCGGAGCCGGTGACTGTGATCATCGACGCCGCCCGTCCCTGCACCGGTGGTGGTGCCGCGCGGGTGGCGATGATCTCGGCCAGGATCGAGATCGCCACGTCCGACGCCGTGTGGGCGCCGACGTCCAGGCCGGCCGGCGTATGGACGCGATCGCGGTCGGCACCGACGCCGTCCAGCACAGCGTCCCCACGCTTGCGACTCGCCACCAGCGCGACGTAGGGCACCTTGGCCGCCAGCGCGGCGGCCAGCACCATCTCCTCGCCGTGACCATGTGACGCGACCACCAGCGCCGACGTGTCCGCCGGCAGTTCGAACACCGTGTCCGGCGAACCGGTCACCATGTCGTAGCCCGCGGCCGCCCCGATCCGTTGCAGCGCCCGCGCGACCGGAGCATCGCCGTACACGTAGAGCAGTGGGGCCGGAATCATCGCCTCCAGAAAGATCTCCAGGCTGCCGCCGGACAGGCACGGGTTGTTGACGACGATCAGACCTTCGGCCTCCGGCGCCGGCCGGTCGCCCTCGGCCAACGGGTCGGGCGTGATCCGCAGCAACGTCGAGGCGCCCGTCTCCAGGAGCCGCAACCCCTGGAGACGGACGGTCGACTCGGCGCACGTGCCACCGACGAATCCGTCGAACGTGCCGTCGGCGAGGATCAGCGCGCTGTCGCCCGGCTTCGCGCTCGTCGGCCGCTGCGCACGGACGACGGTCGCGAGGACGTACGGCGTGCGCGCCAAACGCAGATCCTCGGCACGTGCCAACAGTTCGGTGCGGCGCACCGTGCGCCCCTTTCTTGGTCGTTGCAACTACGAGATAGCGATGTCGGTCCGGATCGGGCGCCCCTGTATGGCCCGCCAGACGTTCGACGGCGTCAGCGGCATGTCGGCGTGCCGCACTCCGTACGGCTTCAGCGCATCGAGCACCGAATTCACCACGGCGGCCGGCGAACCGACGGTCGCCGACTCACCGACGCCCTTCGCGCCGATCGGGTGGTGCGGCGACGGCGTGACCGTCTCGCCCAACTCCCACGACGGGCACTCCATCGACGTCGGCAGCAGGTAGTCCATGAACGATCCGCCGAGGCAGTTGCCCTCCTCGTCGAACGCCATCAACTCCATCAGAGCCATGCCGACACCGTCGGCGAGACCGCCGTGCACCTGGCCTTCGACGATCGTCGGGTTGATCCGGACGCCACAGTCGTCGACCGCGATGAACCGCCGGACCTTGACCGCGCCGGTGCCGGTGTCCACATCGGTCACGCAGATGTAGGCGCCGAACGGGAACGTCAGGTTCGGTGGGTTGTAGACGGTCGTCGCGTCCAGATGGCCCTCGACGCCCTCCGGCAACTCGAGCGCGCCATGCGAGGCCAGCGCGATCTCCTGGATGGTCTTGCCCTTTTCAGGGTCGCCGGCCACGAACCAGCGGCCCCTCTCCCACTCGAGGTC
>DASQPR010000781.1:0-4031 GCA_035643815.1 Micromonosporaceae bacterium
GCGGCAAGCACATCCGCGAGCTGCCGTACGTGCCCGCTCGGCTTCGCGCACTCGGCCACGCGGTCGGCAACCACACGGACACTCATCGCCGGTTGCCCGACCTGGCCGCATCTGGCGGGGACGTGGTCGGAGAGCTCGTCAGGACCGCGGATCTGCTTGGGACAGCCGATGATGAGAGGGTCTGGTTCAGGCCGCCGTACGGCCTCTGGAACGAGCACGTCGCGACGTTGCTCGACGCCGAGCCGGTGTTGTCCGCGCACGCCGGCCCGATCATGTGGAATGTCGGCGGCGACGACTGGAGTTGCTGGCGCGATGGAACCTCGCCTCAACAGTGCGCCGAGGAGTACCTCGCCAGCGCCGTGCGGGCCGGACGGGGGATCGTCCTCATGCACGATTGCACCGCAGACGATGACCAGATCAAGGCGGCAAACCGTACCTATGAAATGGTGCAACTGCTCATCCCGGCGATGCGCGAGAGAGGTTATTCGATCGTGACGCTGGATTCGGCCGTCCCTGGGCCTCACGAGGCGACGGCCCAAGCGGCCGGCCTGGCTTAAGCGAGGAGTTCGGCGAGCGCGTCGTGTACGTCGGTCACCTCGTGCGCGGGCGGGACGAGGTCGGCCCGGTTGTCCGGGTCGCGGTTGAACACGTGTAGCCGACCGTCGTACCGTGCAAGAACCAGGTCGGTGCTGGCGCCGGCGACCTCAGCGGATCCCTCGGCGGAGTATTGGGTGGACGTGATCAGCGCCGAGCGCTCGGCCGAGGCGAGCACGTCATCCGCTCCGACCCGTCGCTCGTGATCGGCTAATGGCCCCTTCGGGACCCAATCGGCCAGGAGGTCAAGAGCCTCTTCGACCTTGTACAGGCCAATCTCGTGAACGCCGAGAGCGTCGATGCGGACCATCAGGCAAATCTGCTCGGGCTGTGGCAGCAACAGGATTCGCCAGGGTTCACCGGGCTCGGTGCCGGTGGCGCGCGCATCCAGAACCAATCGGGCCCGCTGCTGGAACGCGACCGCGATGCCCAGATCTCCGCGCACCTGGACCTGCTCTCCGTCTGAGCCGGCCACCAGGAGTTGTCGAGCGGCCAGCGAGCGGACCGCTTCGGCCAGGACCTCGTCCGACGGGCGAGACTCCAGGAAGTCCACGATCGCGTCGACCGCCGTGAGCTCCGCGATGGTGTACGCGCCGAGTAATACCGGTCCGGTGTTGACGAGGCTGACGACGGCCGAGACGAGTCCGTCCTCTACCGATGCGGCGCTCGGTCGCACGGCGGCATCGTTGCCTTCGCCGTCAACCATCGTGAACCGCCTTTCCGAGACCACTGCCGTGAAGCGACGTAGCGGGGCGCTCACGCAGGATCGCGGCGGCAACCCGCGACGGCGTTTCGGTCACCCACACCTGGGAGTTGCCAAACAAGCCTCGCCCGGCCCGGCCGGAGAGTGCCTGGCCGAGTTCGCGCCCGGGGTCGGCTCGTTCCGGGGGCGGGAACCGACCCGCGAGATCCTGCGACACCGCCGTGACGTCGTCGGCGGCTTCGATCTGCCGCAACGCGGACGCCAGCGAATCGGCGACCGGTGCCGTTAAGGGCGTGGGAACCGCGACCATCGGGGACAGGTACATCGGCCGCCGCTCGGTGAGGCGGGACAAACCCCATGGTCCGACGTTGCTACGGGTTACCCGGTAGACGATGTAGTCCCACAGGTGCCGGAGATCGGTCAGGCTGGGCAGCTTCTTCTTGCCGAACGCCGCCGGGGTCTTCTCCAGCTGCACCCATGTGCCCTGCGCCGTGCGACCGTGCAGCTTCTCGCGCATGACTCGGCCGCGCATGCCGATGTCCGGATAGACCGCCTTGTCGATGTCCGGGTGATGGCTGGACAGCCGTTGGTGGCTGATCTTTTCAAAGCGCCAGTTGGCGTACAGGTCGGGGTCGTCGACGAGGACGTGGCCGCCGCACAACACGTCTTTGAGTTGGGGCACCTGGAGGCCGTACCGCTCCAGATCGGAAACGATGGCCGCCTCTTCCGGGCTGAGGTGCGCGACGGCATTCAATAGCCCCTTGCGGTACGCACCGGCCCGTGCCGTGATCTCGATCATGAGACGGACCCGACGACGTACCTCCTCGGCTTGTTGGGCCTTTATTTTCGCGGAGTCCGAGGAGTCGGCTGAGGCGCGCCGAGAGCGGCCCACGACGGAGGGTACGTGTCTACGCTCCATTTGCTCAGTAGAGCACCGCGACGCCCCGCGCCGGACGAAGTCGGCGAACTGAGCCGATCTCGCTTGCCGCCGCTGCTCATGTGCAAGCCAGGCCAGTCACGCATCGCGCAGATAGAGCAGCAGACCGCCGACGAGCAGAGCGCCCGTGGCCCAAAGAGCCACGACACCCAGCCCGGCCCAGCCTCCGATGGGAAGACTTTGTAGGCGCATCGTGCTCTGGATGGCGAGACCGGCCGTCATCGGCGCGACCTGCTCGAGGTGCCGTCGCAACGCCGCGTCGGACACTGACCCGATGATGATCGGGAACAGATACAGAAGCCCGAGGACGATCCCGATCGCGCTGGCCGAGTCGCGTACGGCCGTGGCTACTCCGAGGCTCAGCACGGTAACGAGGAGAAGATAAAGGATCGATCCGGCCGCGGCGCGTAGCGTCGGCCCGTCGTACAGCGACATAGATGCGTAGCCGTGTGCCGTCGTGTAGCCGTGGCCAGGCAGTATCAGCCGACCGGCCAGCAGTGACGCGAGCACTGCCGGCGTGGCTGTCGCGGCCACGAGACCGACCAGGACGGCCGCCTTGGCCATGAGCAGAGTGCCACGCCGTGGTATGGCGGCGAGCGTGATCCGGATCATGCCGGTGCTGTACTCGGTGCCGATCGCCATGACGGCAAATACGGCAACGATCGCCTGTCCGAGGTCGACGCCGGTGAGGCTCACCCTGGCCGGATCGATGGCGCAGCCACCGGATATGCAGGTAGCAGTCGTGGCGACGGCGGCGACGCTGAGAGCGACGGTCAGCGCCACACCCACTGGGAGCAGCCAAAGCAGGCCCGGTGCCGTACGCAGCTTGGCCCACTCCGCCCGTAAGGCGTCGATAGATCCGGACGGTGCCGTGCTCATGCGTCCCGCCGACGGATCAAGAGCGTAGCGAATCCCAATGCGAGCACGGACCAGGCACCTAGTACGGCGAATCCCGCCCACGGGCCCAACGGGAAGTAGCCGTTGGCGGGCGTGTAAATGTTGTCGACCTGCGGATACCGCACAGCGCTCTGCTGAACCGCAAACGCCGCGGCCGGGGTGACTCGCAGCAGCCACTGCGCAGCGCCGGCTGGCAGGAAGGCGATCGCAAGCAGGTACGGCAGCACGATCACGACGATGGCGCTGGCGACGGCAACAACGCTGCGCCGTACGACGGTGCCGATCGCCATGGCGAGGACGGCGGTGGCGGCGAGAAGAGCCGCGGTGCCGACGACGAGTCGGATCTCCGTACCCATGGTTGCCGGATGCACGTACACCCCGTTGTCGCGCAGAACCCGTTGGCCGACGGCGACCACGACGGTCGCGGCGACGAGTGCGGTAACGAACGCGATGGCGCCGAGCACGACGGCCTTTGCGGCCAGAACCCGCCCGCGATGCGGCATCGCGGTCAGCGTGATGCGGATGAGGCCGCGCCGATACTCCGCGGTGATGAACATGACCGCCACGATGACGACGATGGTCAGACCGACAAACGTTCCGACGAGCGTCTGTGTGATCGTTGTGCCGATGCCCGACGCGCCCGCGACGGACGGGGCGATGTCGCCGGACCCGGACACGGTGAACCCGTCGGCGGTCCGGCGGAACCCGCCCCGTTGCTGTGCGTCCGCGTTATCGGGGCCGCCAATCGCGTTGCCGGACCACGCCTGGTCGGGCCAGGTGCCGGTGCGTCCGAGATCGTCGAACGTGGCCGTGTCCCGGCTCGGGCCGCCCTCGACACCAGCGGTGCCGATCGCTCCGCCGGTCGGCGCCGCGTACTGCGGCGAGGTCGCGAACAGCCCC
>DASQPR010000782.1:0-2481 GCA_035643815.1 Micromonosporaceae bacterium
CGAGCACACCGACTACAACGACGGCTTCGTGCTGCCATTCGCGCTGGCCCAGTCGACGACAGTGACGGCCGAGGTCATCGCCGGCGACCCACACTGGACCGTGCGAAGCTCGGCCGCGCCGGAGCCGGTGACGATCACGCTCGCGGACCTGGTGCCCGGACGTGTCGGCGGATGGGCCGGCTATATCGCCGGCGTCGTCTGGGCGTTGCGCGACGCGGGATACGACGTTCCGGCCGCGAATCTGTCGCTGACCTCGGACGTGCCGGTCGGCGCCGGGCTGTCATCCTCGGCCGCGATCGAGTGTGCCGTGCTCACCGCGCTGTGCGACCTCGGTGCTCTCGACCTGCCGATCGATGACCGGCCGTCACTCGCGCAGCGCGCGGAGAACACGTACGTCGGCATGCCCTGCGGCATCATGGACCAGGCCGCATCGACACTATGCCGAGCCGGTCACGCGCTCTTCCTCGACTGCCGCTCACTCGCCGCCCAGCACATTCCCTTCGACCTCGCCGGTACGGGCCTCGCCATGCTCGTCGTCGACACCCGGGCGCCACATCAGCTCGTGGACGGGGAGTACGCGGCGCGCCGGGCGAGCTGCGAGCGGGCGGCCGCGCTCCTGGGCGTACCGGCGTTGCGTGATGTGACCGACCTCGACGCCGCGCTGGCCGCGCTACCGGACGACGAGCTGCGCCGCCGGACCCGCCATGTGGTGACGGAGAACGCACGCGTACTGGCCGTCGTCGACCTGCTCCGGGCCGGGCGCGTGCGCGACATCGGACCGTTGTTGACCGCCTCGCACGTGTCCATGCGTGACGACTACGAGATCACCGTGCCGGAGGTGGACGTCGCCGTCGAGACCGCCCGGTCGGCCGGAGCATACGGAGCGCGCATGACCGGTGGCGGCTTCGGTGGCTGCGTGCTCGCCCTCGTCGACGCGGACGCGACCGGCACGGTGGCGACGGCGGTCGCCGATGCGTTCGCCGGCCACGGATTCCGGCCGCCGGCGCCGTTCGTCGCCGTACCGTCCGACGGCGCCGAGCGCGTCAGCTGAGCGCGGCTGACCGGACGGCGCGACCGGTCATTTCGCGAGGCCGGCGCGACCGGTCATTTCGCGAGGGAGCGAAGGCGCTTCGCGGCCTGTTCGGGCGCGATGTCGTTGGCGAAGACGTCCATGCCCGCCTCCGAGCCGGCGAGATACTTAAGCTTGCCGGAGCTGCGGCGGTTAGTGAACAGTTCGAGGTGCAGCGCGAAGTCGCGGCCGCCGTCATGGGCCGGAGCCTGGTGCCACGCCGCGATGTAGGGCGCCGGCGTGTCGAAGAGCCGGTCGAAGCGCCGTAGAAGGTCGAGATAGATCGCCGGAAAGCTCGCGCGTTCCGATTCGTCGAGGCCGGTCAGATCGGCGTGCCGTCGATTCGGGTAGAGGTGCACCTCGTACGGCCAGCGGGCGGCGTACGGCACGAAGGCCAGCCAGTGCGCGTTCTGCGCGATGATCCGCGAACCGTCGGCCCGCTCGGCGGCCAGCAGGTCGTCGAAGACATTTCGTCCGAACCGGCGACGGTAGGACGTGGTCATGTCGAGCATCCGGTTCGTACGCGGAGTCGCGAACGGGTACGCGTAGATCTGCCCGTGCGGATGCGTTTGCGTGACGCCGATCTCCGATCCCCGGTTCTCGAAGCAGAACACCTGCTCGATTCCCGGGTACGCGGACAGGTCCCGGGTCCGATCGATCCATACGTCGAGCACCAGACGCGCCTGGTCGTCGGTCAGGTCGGCGAATGACAGGTCGTGGTCGCTGGAGAAACAGATGACCTCGCACCGGCCCTCGCCGGCGATCGACCGGATGACCGATGACGACGGCCGCGCCGGATGCCCCGCACCCGCCATCCGCGCGGCGGGCACCTGTGCAAGCACCCCCGGCGGCGATGGCGCATCGCCATCGCTGGACGCCGGATCTGATGCCGACGCACCAATCGCGCCGCCGACCCCGCCCACGCCGATCGCCACACCGGTCAACGCCGGGGCGAGCGCACCGGTCAACGCCGGGAAGCGGTTCTGGAACACGACGACGTCATACTCCGGCGCCGGCACCTCGGTCGGGTGACCATCTCGGCTCGGGCAGAGTGGACAGTCGGCCGCCGACGGCTGGAAGGACCGGTCTTGCCGGTGGCTGGCAACGATGACCCATTCACCGGTCAGCGGGTCATAGCGCGCCCGCGACGACGACGTCTGTTTCGGCAGCGTACGCAGGTCTGGATAGTCGGGTCGGTGCACCGGCAACCGGTCGTAGTAGATGAGCTCCCGACCGTCGGCGAGGCGCGTGCTGGTCTTCTGCATCAGGGCAGCGATCGCGACGGGCTAGATGCGCCGGTGGCGTCGCGGCGGGCGGGAGGCAGCGCCGGCGGTGTGCACAATCACGAGTTGAACATGAGGCAACGTTTTCCGTCAATAGTCGTCAAGACCGATCATAACCGCACACGGCCG
>DASQPR010000783.1:0-3526 GCA_035643815.1 Micromonosporaceae bacterium
CGACCGGGGATTGCCAGGACGAAACGTCGATGCCGGTGACCGGGTAGCCGACCGGCGGCGTGGTCGCGGGCGAGACGGTGCCGCGGGTCGCCGTCGAGCCGCGCGGGCCGAACCCAGCGTTCGCGACGCCGCCGCTACCGGCCGCCGACGCGGTGGTCGCCGCGGAAGTCTTCGGTGCTTTCGGCGCCGTCGCATTCGCGCCGTTGATGAGTACGAGCGACACAAGGCCCGCGACCACTCCGATAATGCCCAGCGACGTGGCTCGGCTCATCGCGAATCTCGTCACTGCATGCCCCTCGGTCGGCAACGAACCCGTACAAGTGCCGCTGCGTCCGACGCATCGCGTTCGTTGATGCGCGGCGATCTGGGCATGGCTGCCAGAATGTACGGCGTCCGGTCGCCGCCGCGCCACCCCGGTCGATCACGACGCGGTCACAAAGCACTGCATCCGATGTGACAGTGATCGGAGAAGGTCGGCGTGATACCGCGCCCCGCCGTATAAACGTCGTATGCCCGTCGTCATGTCCGTAGAGCGCTTCGAGGAACTTGTCTCTGATGCCCTTGACACAGTGCCGGACGGGCTCATCCGGTTGCTCGACAACGTTGTGGTTCTGGTTGCGGACGAGTCACCGCCGGGCGGACCCGAGTTGCTTGGCTTGTACGAGGGCTACGCACTGACCGCACGCGGCACCGACTACGCGGGCGTCCTGCCGGATCGGATTATGATTTACCGCAATCCGATCCTGAGGATGTGCGCCTCTGAGGCGGATGTCGTCCACGAAGTGCGGGTTACCGTCGTCCACGAGATCGCCCACCATTTCGGCATCGATGATGCTCGACTCCACGAACTTGGTTGGGGTTGACCCGATACGACCACGGTGGACACGCTTTTGTGCCATTGTATGTAATCGTCGACGTCGCGATAAGCTCCGAGAGGTGGGCTGGCAAGCGCTTTCGCGCCAAACCAGAGAGCCGGAGGACCGGCGGTGAATGGCGATTCTTCGCGGCCTGACAATGTTGGCGACGCCCCCGCCCGGCGAATTCACGAGATCGTGCTGTGGCGGATCGAGGAGCAAATCGCGAGCGGGCGCCTCACCGTCGGCGACCGGCTCCCGTCCGAGCGCGACCTGGCCGCATCACTCGGCGTCAGCCGGCCGGCTGTGCGTGAAGCGATCCGTATGCTGGAAGCGATCGGCACGGTCGTGCCTGCCACCGCCGAGCCAGACTCCGTCGCGTTGGTGGCGGTCGTGCCGGGCGATGCGCTCACCCACCTTGTCACGTTGCATGTGATGCTCTCGAGCTTCGAGACCACCGATGTGGTGCGGGCACGGATAGCGCTGGAGCGGGAGTCGGCCCGCCTCGCCGCGAAGCAGGCGACGATCGCTGACCACACAGCCATGGCCGATGATCTGGCCGCGATGGACCAGCTCGGCATCACGCCGGAGGAGTTCAACGATCGCGACACGGCCTTTCACCTTGCGATCGCCCGTGCGAGCGGGAATGTGCTGCTGACCGAGCTGACAACCGCGCGACCGGTAGGCCGCTCACTTCGCGAATCACTTTCGTGCGAACGCCAACGCCTCGGCGGCAAGGTCGGACCAGTCCAGGTCCGACGTCGGCGCGAGCCCGACCCATTCCTTCATCGGACGGCCTTTGTTCGCGTCGAACGGCGTGCCGGTGCGGTCGGCGATGAGCGCTTCCACGCGTGCCTTCGGCAACTTGACCACCAGTTGCCCACGAACCAACATTGCGAATATCTTGCCGCGGCAGGTCAACGCGCTGCCGCCAAACCCCCGTCCGCCGGTCGGTGGCGACACGTCCGCCTGCGCCGACATCTCGTCCACCAACCGCTCGAAGCGCTCGTCCGGCGTCATCCGCGTCTCCCGCTCATGGTGTCGTTGGCGTCGCGTGATTATCGGTGGCCGCGCGTCGACCAACTTGTGCAGCTGAGTTGAGCGTAGAGTCCGCTACCGACGTTTCATCGCTGCATGACGAACCGGGCCGGATGATGGCGTACGGCGTCGAGCGCGGCTTCGGCGGCGCCCCGGACCGCGGCCCGACCGCCGAGCGCACTCGATCGCACGCGCGGTGCCGACCATCGCGACGCCAGCACCCGACTGTCGAGCTCGGTCTGTACGGCCGGCGCGAGCCACCTCGCCAACGAGGCGAAGACGCCGCCCAGCGCGACATCGGTGACGTCGAGGACGTTAATGGCACCCGCGAGCGCAATTCCGAGAGCGCGGCCGGCGACCTCGAGAGCCGTGGTCGCGCGCGGGTCACTTTGAAGCGCCAGGGCGGCCACGTCGGCGATTGTCCCGCCCTCGGGAAGTGCGGCCCGTACGATCGCGTCCTGGCCCGCGTACTGCTCCAGGCATCCGTACGCTCCGCAGCCGCAACGCGGGCCGTCCGGGCGTACGCAGACATGGCCGAGCTCGCCGGCAAAGCCGTTGGTGCCGCGTACGAGTGCCCCGTCCATCACGAGTCCGGCGCCGATGCCGACTTCGCCGGACACGTAGACGAAGCTCGGCGGCCGATCGACACCGGACTCGGTGCTCATAGCGGCCAGCTCGCCGAGCGCGGCAAAGTTGGCTTCGTTGTCCACGAGGAGCGGAAGGCCGTGTACGGAACTCGGCACCAATACGTCGTGCCAACCGAGGTTCGGGGCAACCCGTACCAGATGGCCTTGGACCAGACCGGCCACCGCGAGTGCCGCACCAACCGCCGACCGCTTATCGGTCGACAGTGCACGCTGCGCGCCCCCGGCAAGCGTTGCCACGCGGTCCAGCGCCTCGGCCGCGGGAACGCCGCGCTGATCGGCCGGCGCGATGACCTCGTAGCAGACGTGACCAGCGAGGTCGACGGCGCTGACCGCGAGATGATCCACGTTGATCTCAAGTCCGATGCCGACCGGTCCACGCGGATCCGGCACAAGACCGGTCGCGGGCCGACCGGCGGCTCCCGAGCGCGACTGACCGACCTCGGCCACCAACTCCGCGCCGATCAGGTCGTCGACAAGTGCCGAGACCGTGGCGCGGGTGAGGCCGGTGGCCGTGGACAGGCCGGCGCGGGAAATCGGCGACTCGGCTTGGAGCACCGTATCGAGCACCACACTCAGGTTGTGCTCCCGGATGCTGGCCTGCCGAGCCGGTCCGGTCGCGCGCGGCAGCTTCATGGGTTGACATTGTTGCACTCGGATCGGAATAATTCATCCACTAAACAAATTGCCGCAAGCTCGGGATGGCCCCTGCCGTCCAGCCGATCCGGGAGGTCACGATGGCGCTGGCACCAACACCGGATGACCACTTCACGTTTGGACTGTGGACGGTTGGTTGGCCGGCCCGCGATCCGTTTGGCGACGCCACCCGGCCACCGCTGGACCCGGTCGAAGCCGTCCATCAGTTGGCCGCCCTCGGGGCGTACGGGCTGACGTTCCACGACGATGATCTGATCCCGTTCGGTAGCGACGACGCCGAGCGAGAGCGGCAGATCGACCGGTTCACGGCCGCGCTCAAAGAGACCGGCCTTG
>DASQPR010000784.1:0-4284 GCA_035643815.1 Micromonosporaceae bacterium
GGCGTCCTCGATGGTCTGCCGGCGGCGTACGGACTCGCGGTCGACTCGTCGAAGGCGGCCGCTCGGCGGGCCGCGCACGCACACGCTCGAGCCGACGCGATCGTGGCGGACGTCTGGCGGCCGTTGCCGGTCGCCGACTCGTCGGTCGGAGTGCTGACTGACATCTTCGCCCCCCGCAACGCTCCGGAGTTCGCACGCGTCCTTCGACCGGGCGGTGTGCTCGTCGTCGTCACTCCGACCGTCGACCACCTTGCCGAGTTGGTGGACACGCTCGACCTGTTGCGGGTGGATCCGGTGAAGTCGGAACGGTTGGCCGACACCTTCGACGCGTTGTTCTGGCGGGCGGCATCCCGGCCGTACCAGTGGATCATGGAGCTTGACCACGACGATGTCGGCACGTTGGTCGCCATGGGCCCGAGCGCCTGGCATACCGAGCCGGCGGCACTATCGGAACGGATCGCCGCGCTGCCGGTGGCGGTGCGCGTCACCGGGTCCGTGGTGGTCACCGTCTACCGGCCGCGCGAATGACCGTCACGTCGAGAGGTCAACCTCTTCCCAGCCCACCGGCTCGTCGTGGTGGGGGCCGTGCAACACCACCGCCCATTCCAGCGCCCATCGGCGCTGGCCGATCGCGTTGGAGTCGATCAGGCCGGGCAACGGCTGCCCGCGGCGCTCCGCGTCGAGATAGGCCCAGTCCAGGCAGTAATAGAGGTCAAGCATCACGGCCGCGGTCACCGGGTCGCGTGGCGCGATCAGGCTGCGCGACCGCCATTGCGGAAACGACTCACCCTCGCGCAGATTCGGGAGCAACGACATGAGGCCGTCCGCGACCGGCGCAGCGGCGTCGAGTTGCCCGATCAGGCCCAGCAACCACGCCAGTGCGGTCAGCGCCTCCAGGTGGAGCGCAAACGAATGATCATCGCCCTGGCCGGACGCGACGTAGTGCCACTCCGGCTGGGTCACCCGCTCCATCAGGTGCGCGTCGAGCAGCCAGGTCATCGCGAGGCGGCTCGGCATCCCGAACGCCCGAGCCAGCACGACGTTGAGAATTGCCGTCCGCGCTTCCATCTCCGGCACGGCCCGCAACTCGACGGCGTCGCCCACGTCCCAGACCATCGGGAAGGTCGACGGTGGCAACGGCAGCCGGAGCCGATACAGCTCATCGATGCTGCGCGCCCGGACGGCTGCCGGGTCCGGCGCCGAGAGGATCATGCAACCTCGCTTGCGGTTCGGCCTTGGGTGAGCCGAGCGTAGTGATGAGACATCGGCTGATACATCCGACGGTTGGCCCCTTAACGCGATCGTGATGCACCAGGCGATTCACCATGGCCCTGGGTCGCGGCCGGCGTCGCTGTCATCCTCGCCGTCATCGTCGCGATGGGCCAGATCCAGCGAGAATGCCGGTCGGCAGATGGCGACGTACTCCGCGCCCTGCGCGTCCGGTACGGAATACCGGATGCGCTCGCCCGCCCGGGTGACGATCGCGCTGCCGGCCGGCACGTCGAACACGCCGCTCGGGGTCTCGACGCGTACGGACCCGCGCAGGACGAGGGTGTACTCGTCGAAATCCGGTGTCTGCGCCGGCTCGGTCCAGCCGGCCGGCGCGACCATATGGGCCACCGATACGGCCGACTCACCGCTGTTGACCCGGCCGACGTACTCGTCGATGACCTTCCCGCCGGGCACCGGGATGCGAGTCGCCTTCTCGATCAGTTCCGCCACGTCACGCTCCTCGTCTGGCCAGGGTTGGATATCTGAGCCCGGAGTGGAATCGGTGTCCTCATGCCGGCCCGATCCGATCCAGGATGAGCGGTCCGGGCGTCGAAGGCTCGGCCGTGACCGTTACCGCTTCGGCCGCCACCGTACGTGCGCCGTCAATCCGTGCCGGATCCGCGGCCCGCAACTCGTAGAGGACATCCCCGGCGCGTACGGCATCTCCGGGGCGCTTACGCAACACCACGCCGGCCGGCGCGGAGACCGGATCCTCCTTGCGCGCTCGCCCGGCTCCCAGCCGCCACGCCGCCACGCCCATCCCGAGCGCGTCGATCGCCGACACATACCCGTCCGTCGCCGCTCGCACCGGTTCGACCTCGGGCGCGGTCGCGAGTGCGGCATCCGGGTCGCCGCCCTGCGCGCGGATCATCGCACGCCACGAGTCCATCGCCCGGCCATCGGCCAGCGCCTTGGCCGGGTCGACGTCTTCACGGCCGGCGCGCCGCAGCATCTCCCGCGCCAGTGCCAACGTCAATTCGACAACGTCGGCCGGGCCACCACCGGCGAGGACCTCGACCGACTCGGCGACCTCCACGGTGTTTCCGATCGCATATCCGAGCGGGGTCGACATGTCGGTGAGCAGCGCGACCGTGGACACGCCGTGCGCGGCACCGAGGTCGACCATCGTGGTCGCAAGCTCACGCGCCTTCTCAACCGACTTCATGAATGCCCCGGAGCCGACCTTGACGTCGAGCACTAGCGCCGCCGTACCCTCGGCGATCTTCTTGCTCATGATCGAGCTGGCGATAAGAGGGATGGACTCGACGGTCGCCGTCACGTCGCGCAGTGCGTAGAGCTTGCGGTCGGCTGGGGCGAGGCCGGCGCCGGCCGCGCAGATCGCGGCGCCGACGTCACGCAGTTGGCCGAGGAACTCGTCGTTGGACAGGGTCGCGCGCCAACCCGGTATCGACTCCAACTTGTCCAGCGTGCCCCCGGTGTGCCCGAGTCCGCGGCCAGACAGCTGCGGCACCGCGACGCCGCACGCCGCGACGAGCGGCGTCAATGGCAGCGTGATCTTGTCGCCGACGCCACCGGTCGAGTGCTTGTCGACGGTGGGTCGACCGACGCTCGACAGGTCGAGGCGCTCGCCGCTTGCGATCATGGCGGCGGTCCAACGGGCGATCTCAGCCGCGGTCATGCCACGCAGCAGGATGGCCATGGCCAGCGCCGCCATCTGCTCCTCGGCCACCACGCCGCGGGTGTAGGCGTCGAGCACCCAGTCGATCTGCCGGTCGTCGAGCACGCCGCCGTCGCGCTTGACCGCGATCACGTCGACCGCCGCGTACGGCTCGCTCACGACTGGTCCACGGTGGCGAGATTCCATCGACGCGGCACCTCGACCGGCGGCGGGCCCTCACCGGCCCAGAACAGATCTCCGTCGGCATCGACGACGATGACGCGTCGCGTCCGGGCCAGACCCCACGCGATGACGTCGGCCGCGGCGGACCGACTCGGCGCCTCGTCCAGGATCGACCCTTGTCCACGCTCGGAATCGACCTCGGCCCCGGTTGCACCGTCCCAGTAGCCGGTCCATTTACGGGTGCCGGCGACGTTGTCCGGATGTACGAAGACCGTGCCTCGCCCGATCATGTCGCGAAGATGCGGCGCCGGTTCGGCCGTGGCGCTTGGGCGGGACGGAATTGGCATCGGTTCGACGGTCAGATCCGATCGGCCGAGATCGCGCTCATCGAACGCGTACGGCAATAGCTCGCTCATGAGCAGCGGACCGGTGCTCGCGTCGACAAACATCCGCGGCCCGCCGTGCTCCCATAGCAGCTGCCGGCAGCGCCCGCACGGCATGAGCGGCTCGCCCGTCGCATCGACACACGACATGGCGACCAGCCGACCGCCACCGCTGGCGTGCAGGGCCGACACGATGCCGCATTCCGCGCACAGCGTCACACCGTAGGACGCGTTCTCGACGTTGCAGCCGCGCACAATCCGGCCGTCGTCGACCAACGCGGCCGCGCCGACCGGAAAGCGCGAATACGGTGCGTACGCACCGCGCATCGCGTCCGTGGCCGCGACTCGCAGCGATGCCCAGTCGATATCCATGCCTCACCCGCATTCGGTCCCGGTCTCCGGCCCGCATCACCCATCGACGCGCCCGCGCAGCCGAGCCGGGTCAACCCTTAACGTACGGCTTCCCGTCGGCCGCCGGTGCTCGGACACGTCCGACGAGTCCCGCGACCGCGAGAATCGTCACCGCGTACGGCAGCATGGCGAGGAACTGCGAGGGCACCGAGGATCCGATGAGGCTCAGGTAACTCTGCAACTGGTCGGTGAACCCGAACAGGAGGGCGGCGAGCGTGGCACCGACCGGTGACCACCGGCCGAAGATGAGGGCGGCGAGCGCGATGAAGCCCTTGCCGACCGTCATGTTCTTGCTGAAGTCGAGGTGCGACCCGACGGTGAAGAACGCCCCGCCGACGCCGGCGATCATGCCGGCCACGATTACGTTGCGGTACCGCACGGCCAGTACCCGGATGCCGACAGTGTCGGCGGCCGTCG
>DASQPR010000785.1:0-2943 GCA_035643815.1 Micromonosporaceae bacterium
AGGTGGACCTCGTCCCCGACGCGACCGCGCTGATCCGGTCGGACATCGATGTGTATGCGCCATGCGCGTTGGGCGGCGCGCTGAACGACGAGAGCGTGCCCCTGCTGCGGGCCAAGATCGTCGCCGGCGCCGCGAACAACCAGCTCGCCCACCCCGGCATCGACAAGCTGCTGGAGGAGCACGGCATCCTCTACGCGCCCGACTACGTGGTCAACGCCGGTGGCGTCATCCAGGTCGCGGACGAGATCGAAGGTTTCAACTTCGACCGCGCGAAGATGCGCGCCACCAAGATCTACGACACGACGCGCCAACTGCTCGAACTCGCGGCGGCCGAGGGTGTGCCCCCGGCGGTTGCGGCGGACCGGATGGCCGAGCGCCGGATGGCCGAGATTGGGCGACTCCGCACCATCCGCGTGTGACGCTGCGAGCGGGCGGCTCGCCGGCCGCTCGTTTACCGCGCGGACTGGTCGTGTAATACGCCACGTAGTACAGTCGATCGTGTGCCCTACGAGTGGCTGAATGCCGCGCTCGCCGCGATCGGCGTCCGAGGCATCGGGCCGGACGAGGTCCTTCAGGTGCTCTACGGGTCACAGCGCCGCCCCGTGCCGGTCCGCAGCCCGGTCGGTCTCGCGTTCGTCAACGTCTGTGGACGTACGGACAGCGGCCGGCCGTTGATCGTCACCGTACGGCGACTGGACGCGTTCGACGCGCTGATCGTCGGAGCGCGCGACATGAGTGCCGAGGAGAAGGGGGAATTCGAGGCATGGGAAACGAACCGGTGAGCGACCTGCAGTTGCTAGACATGACGCCCGATCAGATCAACCACATGATCGACAACCTGGCGCCGGAGCCGGCGCTGTCCCGCGCACAAGAGGCGGAGCTTCTGGCCCGTTTGCCGTCCACGCCAGCGTCGGCCGGACCGACCGTGGTGAGTTCGCTCCGCCTTCCGTTGGATCTCAAACAACGCATCGACGAGGCCGCGACCGAGTTGGGCGTCTCGTCCTCGACGTTCATCCGCCGCGCCGTTGAGGCGGCCCTGGCGGGCCGGGACCGGACGAATCTCGTCAATCTCGACGACGTGATCCGGGCGATCCGGGGCGTGCCGCACGCGGCCTGATCGAAGCGATCCAGGGCGGGCCGCACGCGGCCTGATCGAAGCGATCCAGGGTGTACGTTACGTGCGAATCGCGGCAAATCGGTTATCGCACGCGACCGCTCTACGATTGGTGTGGCCAGCCACACAGTCATGCGATAACGCGGTGGGCCGAGGTGTCGAAGACGGCCCTCGACATGTACCGTATGAGCCACGAGAGATGCCTGACGTCATCGGGGCCCGGCCTATAGGGCTGCCCCGTAATTCTGTGCGAGGGGGTCGAGCCATGGGGCGCGGCCGTGCTAAGGCCAAGCAGACAAAGGTGGCCCGGGAGTTGAAGTATCACTCCCCGAACACCGACCTCGCGGCGTTGCAGCGCGAGCTTGGCACTGGTGGGTCGAATGACAAGTTCGACGACCCGGACGAGTTCGACGACGAGAACGCCGAAGACGACGAGTCCGAGGACGACGACGAAGACGACCTCGCCGCGCGCTGGGGCGTGCCTCCGCGCTGACTGTCGTACGCGGAGCGGGGTGGAGCGCCGCCACGAGCACGCCGGGTTGGCCCGTCGTGCTCGTTGTGCGTCTGAGCGCGATGCCGTCTCAAGCAAGATCGCCCGTGAGTCTCGCCACGAGTAAGAATCTCGGGCGACCGTAACGAACACCGAGATCAGGTCAACTGCGTCCGCAGAAACGCCAACACCCGCTCGCGCGCCTCGACGGTCGGGTGTCCCGGCTGCTCGACCAGGTGTTCGGTGAGGACCGAATGTGAGCTGGCCGGGATGCCGAACGGGTTCCCCGGCGACGAGTCGATCTCGACCGCGATGAACGCATCGCCGAGTTCGCGGCGCAGCATCGCGAATCGCTCCTCTGGTACGGCTCGGTCAGCGGTGAACCGCAGGCCGAGGACCCGGCACGCGCCCGCCGCGGCCCGCTGTTTGACCCGCTCGAAATCGGCCGGGCTGATGTCGATGCTCGTTCGCCGTCGGGCGCCCATCGCGGCCGGA
Source organism: Micromonosporaceae bacterium (assembly GCA_035643815.1). Lineage (GTDB taxonomy): Bacteria > Actinomycetota > Actinomycetes > Mycobacteriales > Micromonosporaceae > DASQPR01. Next base: position 2,100 of record DASQPR010000785.1, read on the forward strand.
CTCGCCGGCTGGCTCAGCACCGGCGCGAGCATCCGTTCATCGACGGCCATGCTGAGTGCGAAGCCGCCGGTGAAGCACATCCCGATGGCGCCGACGCCACGGCCACCGCACTCCTCGTGGGCTCGTGCCGCCAGCGCGCGCAAAAACGTCACGATCGGCGATGACTGGCCGAACGCGAACATGTGGAACTCCCGGGATACGCATACGTGGGCGACCGTTTCGAGCACGTATGCACCGGACGGTGCACGCCCGGGTGTCCCGAACATCGAGGGCATGACGACCGTGAATCCGGCCCGTACGATATGCCGCGCAAAATTGACGACACCGGGGTGCAGCCCCGGGATCTCGTGGATCACGATCACCGCGGGTCCGGTGCCACCTTGATAGACGGGGTACGACTTGCCGTTGAATGTCTCCTCACGGCGTACGAATCCGTCGAGTTCAACCTGGGCATCGGCCACCGTGGCACCGTCCGTCGGGGGTGGAGGGTCGGGGATGGAGGGTCGGGGATGGAGGGTCGGGGAGACAGGCACCTAGCCGCGAGGCCGGTTTGTGAATTGGTAGAACGTGGGAAACGCGTCCTCGAACGCCCGCCACCGTGGCGTGCTCGGACGAACGCCCACCGACGGTGCGCCACTTGTCGACGCGTCACGTTCCGGCCGCCGCGACCTGGGAGTGCCGGCCGGCCGGCCGCCATGAACGGCAGGAGGGTCGCCCGCAGCCGCGTCCTCGTCGCATTCCACGACGGTGGCTTCGACGTCGCGTTCGGCCCGCGCGAGCCAAGTCGCGCGCGCCTCGGCCAACAACGTCGGAAGACCGGGTGCGGTGGCCAGCCGTTCGCTCA
>DASQPR010000786.1:0-2145 GCA_035643815.1 Micromonosporaceae bacterium
TCGTTGTTCACTGCGGACGCGCTAGGCCTCGTCAAGCGCGACGACATCGACATTGTCGTGGAAGTGGTCGGCGGCATCGAGCCGGCCCGGACCTGGCTGACCGAGGCCTTGCGCGCCGGCAAGAGCGTCGTGACCGGAAACAAGGCGCTGCTGGCCGAGGACGGCGGCACGATCCACGACGCCGCCGCCGAGGGCGGTGCGGACCTTTATTACGAGGCGGCGGTCGCCGGTGCGATCCCGCTGCTGCGGCCGCTGCGGGAATCGCTGCACGGTGATCGGATCACCCGTGTCACCGGCATCGTCAACGGCACCACCAACTTCATCCTCTCCGCCATGGACGCGTCCGGCATGGGCTTCGAGGAGGCACTCGAGCAGGCGACCGAACTCGGCTACGCCGAACCGGATCCGACTGCCGACATCGAAGGATTCGACGCGGCGGCGAAAGCGGCAATCCTCGCCTCATTGGCGTTCCACACCCGGGTGACCGCGGCCGACGTCTATCGCGAGGGCATCACCGAGGTGACCGCGACGGACATGGCCAGCGCGCACACCATGGGCGCCACGATCAAGCTGCTGTGCATCGCGACCCGGACCGACGGCGGTGGCGTGGCCGTGCGCGTTCACCCGGCCATGATTCCGAGGTCACATCCGTTGGCGAGCGTCGGCGACGCGTTCAACGCCGTATTCGTCGAGGCAGAGGCGGCCGGGCAGCTCATGTTCTACGGCCGGGGAGCGGGCGGCGCACCGTCGGCGAGTGCGGTGCTCGGCGACATCGTCGCCGTCGCCCGCAACCGGATCGCCGGACACCGGGCCCCCAGCGAGTCTTCGTACGCGGCGCTGCCGGTCCGTCCGATGGGCGAGGTGTTGACGCGTTACCACGTGAGCCTCGACGTCGCCGACCGGGCCGGCGTCTTGGCCGCGGTCGCGAACGTGTTCGCCCGCCAGGACGTATCGATCGCGACCGTACGGCAATCCGGCCGGGACGCCAGCGCGCAACTGGTGATCGTCACGCATACGGCACCCGACGCGGCGCTCCGGGCCACCGTCGAGGACCTCCGTGCGCTCGAGATCGTCCGCTCGGTGGCGAGCGTGCTGCGGGTCGAGGGGGAGAGTTCGCGATGAACGACGCCGGTCTCCGCCGTCCGTGGCGCGGGGTGATCGACGCCTATCGCGAGCGGCTGCCGGTCAGTGCGGAGACCGAGGCCGTCACGCTCTACGAAGGCAACACTCCGCTCGTACCGGCGACGGCGTTGTCGGCGCGGACCGGTTGTGAGGTCTTCCTGAAGGTGGAGGGCTCGAACCCGACCGGTTCGTTCAAGGATCGTGGCATGACCGTGGCCGTGACCCGGGCCGTCGAGGACGGCTCGAAGGCCATCATCTGTGCGTCGACCGGTAATACGAGCGCCTCGGCGGCGGCCTACGCGGCCCGGGCCGGGATCATGTGCGCCGTTCTCGTACCGCAGGGCAAGATCGCGTTGGGCAAGCTGGCCCAGGCCCTCGTCCACGGTGCGCGCCTGCTCCAGGTCGCCGGCAACTTCGACGACTGCCTCGCGCTCGCGTCGAAGCTGGCGATCGACTTCCCGGTTTCGCTGGTGAATTCGGTGAACCCCGATCGCCTGCAGGGCCAGAAAACCGCGGCGTTCGAGATCGTCGAGGCGCTGGGCGACGCACCGGACATCCACTGCATACCGGTCGGCAACGCCGGCAACATCTGCGCGTACTGGATGGGCTACGCCGAAGACCTGGCGGCCGGCAACGCAACCCGGACCCCGAAGATGTACGGATTCCAGGCCGCGGGTGCGGCCCCATTAGTGTCCGGCCACGTGGTCGCCGAGCCGTCAACCATCGCGACGGCGATCCGCATCGGCAACCCGGCATCGTGGACGAAAGCGATCGAGGCCCGGGACGCGTCCGGCGGCCTGATCGCCGCGGTCACCGATCGGGAGATCTTGTCCGCGTACCGGATGTTGGCCCGCACTATCGGCGTCTTCGTCGAGTTGGGCAGCGCGGCCAGCGTGGCCGGCCTGTTGCAGTCGGCGGAACGCGGCCTGCTGCCGACCGGCGGGCGCGTCGTCTGCACGGTCACGGGCCACGGTCTCAAGGATCCAGAGTGGGCGATCTCGACCGCACCCGCGCCCACGACGG
>DASQPR010000787.1:0-2814 GCA_035643815.1 Micromonosporaceae bacterium
AAGTCCCAGCCGTACCCGGTGGAGATCGCCGGGTCGGGCAACAAGACCGCATAGCCCTGTGCGGCGGCGAGCCACGGATTCCACCGCCAGGACCACGCGTTCCAGGAGCCCAGCGGACCACCGTGGATCCACAGCAAGAGCGGCGCCGGCGACTCGGCCGACGCGCCCTCGGGCAGCACCAGCCACGCGCGCAGCGGTGAACCGTCGTCGGCGGTCGTCGTGACCTCGGTCAGGGTGCCGGTCAGCGCGGGCTGCTCGGCCGGGCCACGCAGAAACTCCGGCTGCTGGTCCTCGCGCGATGCGTCGATGCGTACCGGTGCTGGTGCCGCATCGATCGCGGACCGCAGCGCGTAGACGAAGTGACCGTCCGGCGAGACCTGCGCGTCGGTGTACGCGCCGCGATCGCCGGTCAGCCTTCGTACGGCACCGGTGGCGGCGTCGACGCGGAACAGCGGCGATGAACCGCCCTCATCGGCCGACACGATCAGCGCGGAACCGTCCGGCGTCCACACCGGACGCCCGGGCCACCGGTCCCAATCCTCGGTCAACGAACGGGTCTCGCCGGTCTCCAGGTCGACCAGCGCGAGCCACAAGTCTCCGGCCCGGTCGACGACCTCGCGTCGCATCATCACGATGGCCAGCGTGCGGCCGTCGGGTGAGATGCGTGGGCCGGTGTATTCGAAGTCGGGGTCGTTCAGCAGGGTCGTCCGCTCGCCGCTGGCGACGTCGATCGACATCACGGCAACGCGAGCGCCGCCCTGCTCCGGCACGGACCAGGTAGAGATGATCCGGCTACCGTCGGGCGTGATGTCGTAGACGGCATCCCCGCCGGCAAGCGCCCGCCCAGCGTCGGGCGTGATGTCGCGCAAGGTGACTCGCTCCGGCTCTGTGCCGGCGGCCGTATCGTCGCCGTCCTCGGTGTCGAGAGCGGCGGCGAAGAGTCGCGGCGCGTCTGGACCGAGGTCGTGATCCCAATACCGCACGGGATAGGTCTCGTGCAGGATCGCCGAAATCTTGCGGTCCTTGCGCTCCTTGCGGCGACGCTCGTCCTCATCGCGGGTGTCCCCACCGGGAAGCGTCGCCGACGCGACGACGATCGTTCCAGCGCTCTGCGCTACGACGACGCCGGACACGCCGCCCGGTCGCGTCGCGATCACGCGGGCTTCGCCGCTGAGGGGCAGCCGCCAGAGCGCGGCCTTGTCGTCATCGGAGTCCTTGACGTCCGGATCCGGACGTCCGCTCACGAACACCACCGATCCGTCCGGGAGGAACCCCGCTCCGGACTCGCCCTTCGCACTGCGCGTCAAGCGCCGAGCCGGCCGCTGGCCGCTCGGGTCGACATCCCACAACGCGTTGACGTATCGGGTCTTCTTCGGATCGAGCGTGCCGACCGAGGTGATCAGTCTCGTGCCGTCCGGACTGAGCATGAGGCCGCCGACGCGTGGTAGCGCGATGTAAGCCTCGAGGTCGTGGAACGGCGATGGGCCTGGTTGAGGTGTACCGGAATCCGTCACCCGTCTCTCCTACCACGCGCGGTCGCTCGCGTCCAAGGCCATTGGGCCTCAGAGATCGGTAACGGCCGCAGCCCGCGACACCCGTGACATCCAGAAACGCGCCGGCTACCGGGGGAGTGCCGCGACCGCCGCGAGCAACCGCTCCACATCCGTGGAATCGGTGTAGAGGCCGATGCCGGCGCGGACGCCGCCGACGCCGGCCAAGCCCAGCAGCCGGGCGCAGTCGGGTGCGTAGAAACTGCCGGCCGGGGCATTCACGCCGACGTCGGCGAGGGCCTGGCTGACCGTCGCCGACGCCAGGTCCGCGACGGTGAAGAGAACAGTGGGGGTACGGCGCGTGGCGCGGCTCCGGATGTCGACCCCATCGATCTGTCGCAGCCCGGCCTCCAATTTCGCCAGCAGCTCGCTTTCCTGCTTCTCGACGGCGGCCATGGATTGCTGCACGGACGCGCGCCGGCCACCGCTGGCCGGCACCAACCCGGCCAAGAAGTCGACCGCCGCCGTAGTCCCGGCGAGCAGCTCATAGGGCAGCGTGCCGAACTCGAAGCGCTCCGGGACAGCATTCGACGACGGCGCTAGCTTGTCCGGGCGGACGGCCTCCAGAAGGTCCGGTGCCGCAGCGAGCACACCGAGATGCGGACCACAAAACTTGTACGGCGAGCACACGAACATGTCGGCGCCGAGCGCCGCGATATCAACCGGCGCGTGCGGGGTGAGGTGCACGCCGTCGACGTAACAAAGCGCGCCGGCCGCGCGGGCGAGGGCCGAGATCGCGGGGACGTCCGGTCGCGTACCGATGAGATTCGACGCACCGGTGACCGCGACCAGGCGCGTGCGATCGGACAGGACCGCCGCGAACGCATCCGGAGCGAGCTCGCCGGTGGTCGCGTCGAACTCCACCTGATGCACGGTCGCCCCTCGCGCCTCGGCCGCCTGGATCCACGGTCGGACGTTGGCGTCATGGTCGAGACACGTCACGACGATCTCGTCGCCGGCCCGCCAATCCTTGGCGATGGCGCGGGAGAAGTCATAGGTGAGCTGCGTCATGCTTCGGCCGAAGACGACTCCACCCGCGTCGGCGCCGAGCAGATCCGCCATGGCCTGTCGCGCGTCGACGACGATCCGATCGGCGCGTCGTTCGGCCGGCGTCAGCTGGCCGCGGTTCGCGATCGCGGACGACAGCGTCGAGGCGACCGCCTCGGCGACTTCGATCGGCACCTGCGAGCCGCCCGGCCCGTCGAAATGGCCCGCGCCCTCACGCAGCGCAGGAAAGTGTGTCCGGATTGCGGCAACGTCGTAC
>DASQPR010000788.1:0-2775 GCA_035643815.1 Micromonosporaceae bacterium
CGACCGGGCGTCCGCCGTCGTCGACGCCGACGACGTCGAGGGCGTCCAGCCGTGATTTCCACAGGGGTCGGGACCTAGATCGTCCAGGCCGGGACGAGCTTGTCGCCCGTCCGGCACGGCGGGCGCGGACAACTGGCCCACAACGGCTACGGTCGCTCGAAGACGATCTTCGGATTCTCGTTCCGATCGACACGTTCCCGCTGGACGTTCCGGGGTGGTTCGGTGGTGCATGACACCGGCCGGCCGCCGCGTCTGCCACGATTCCGTGCGGCCCGTAACGTATGCACGCATGGACGGTCTGCCCCCCGACGCACTGATGGCCGACGAACGCCGCGAGATCGTGACGTACGGGCGACGCATGCTCGACGACGGTCTGGTCGTCGGTACGTCCGGCAACGTGTCGGTCCGGCGCGGCGACCTGATCGCGGTCACGCCGACCGGCGTCGACTATCGAGAGCTCACCGCCGAACAGGTCGGGGTCTTCGGACTCGACGGCCGTCGGGTCGACGGTCAGTGGCCGCCGACGTCGGAGCTGGCCATGCATTTGACCGCGTATCGCGTCACCGGCGCCGGAGCGGTGGTGCACACCCATTCCAGCTCTGCGGTCGCCGTGTCCACACTGGTCGACGAGTTGCCCTCGCTGCACTATCTCGTGGGCATGTTCGGTGGCCCGGTCCGGGTGGCACCGTACGCCACGTACGGCACACCGGGGCTGGCGGACAGCATGGCCGATGCGCTTGACGACCGGACCGGATGCCTGCTCGGTAACCACGGCACGATCACGGTCGGAGACACGCTCGGGCACGCGTACTCGCGAGCGCAGTATCTCGAATGGCTCTGCGACGTGTGGCTACGCGCCCGGTCGGTCGGCCATCCCCGGCTGCTCGACGACGCGGAGATCGAGAAGGTCGCGGAGAAGCTCGCAACGTACGGGCCCTACCGCGTCACGGACGCCAGACCCGATCCTGCGTGACGATAGCGGTCACGAGGTCGGCCGGGGTCACGTCGAACGCCGGATTGAACGCCGGCGCACCGTCCGGAGCGATCCCCACGCCGGCAAACGTCGTGACTTCGGTCGCGTCTCGTTGCTCGATCACGATGTCCCGGCCGTGAGCGATCGCGCTGTCCACGGTCGATTCGGGCGCCACGACGATGAACGGCACGTCGTGCCGTGCGGCGGCGAGCGCCAATGGATACGTACCAATCTTATTGGCCACGTCGCCGCAGCGGGTGATGCGATCGGCGCCGACCACGACGCAGTCGACCAGGCCGAGCGACATCGCGGTGGCGGCGGCCGCGTCCGGCAGGATCCGGTAGGGCACGCCAGCCTCGGCCAGCTCGTACGCCGTGAGCCGCGCTCCCTGCAACAACGGCCGCGTCTCGTCGGCCAGCACGTATTCGACGTCGCCGGTCGCGGTGAGATGCCACACCACGCCGAGCGCCGTACCCCAGGCGACCGTGGCCAGACGACCCGCGTTGCAGTGCGTGAGCAGCCGTAGCGGCCGGCGCGGGCACAGCGATCGGATCAGCTCTGCGGCGTGCAGCGACGCCTCCCGGTTGACCCGCTCATCCTCGTCGAGCACCGCGAGGGCCTCGCCGAGCACGGCCTGCGGACCGTCGCCGAGCAGTGCTAACGCCCGCTGTACGCCCCATCGCAGGTTCGCGGCGGTCGGGCGGGCGGCCGCGAGGCGTTCGGCCTGTAACCGTACGGTCTGGCTGTCGCCCGGATGCTGCCGCGCGAGGAGCGCGACACCGAGCGCGCCCGCCGCGCCGAGGGCCGGCGCCCCCCGCACGGCCAATCGCACGATCGCGTCGATCAGTTCGTCGACGGTCTGGATGCGTAGCAACCGGTAGTCGCGGGGCAACGCGCACTGGTCGATCGCGACGATCATGCCGTCGGCCCAGTCGATCGTGCGGTCCGTGGTACGCAGCGCAGCGCCGCTTTTCGTCGCGGTCATCGACCTAGCGTAGGCCGCCACCGATCGTCGCCGTTGTGACGATCCCTGGGTACGGCCGGCGGCGACCGGCCGGTGATATCGACGACCGACGCGCCGTCCGGTCCGGCCGCGCACGAAACCAGTCGCCTGCACCAGGCAGAATCGACGGTATGCAGATCGCGATGCTCGGGCCGCTGGAGGTCCGCCCGGACTCCGGCGATCCGCGAGCGATCTCCGGCGCGCGCCTCGCAAGGCTGCTCATCGTCCTCGCCCTGCATCCGGGCGAGGTGGTCACGACCGGCTCGGTCGTTGATGCGGTCTGGGCCACCGATCCACCGGATGAGCCGGCCAATGCCATTCAGGCGCTCGTATCGCGACTGCGCCGCGCCGCGCCGGGTCTCGAGGTCGTCAGCCGGGCCCAGGGGTACGTCCTTGACGTCGCACCGGTGGCGGTGGACGTCCGGGAGTTCGAGCGGCTCGTCGTCGAGGGCCGGCGGGTGGCACCGGGCGATCCGGCGTCGGCGGCGGTCACGCTGCGCCGGGCACTCGATATGTGGCGCGGTCCGGCGCTGGTCGACGACCTCTATGCGGCCGTACGGTATGCGACCGCGGCCGGCGACGCGCGTCGGGCCACCCAACTCGTCGGATCGCTCGGCTGGTACTGGTGGATGCGCGGGCACCGCAGTGAGGGAGTCGAGCTCGTCAAGGGCGCGTTAGCCCTCGGCCGTGACGAGGTCGACCTGACCGGACCCGAGCTTGAAGAGCAAGCGATCGCGTACACGATCGGTGCGTTGCTCACGGTCGACGGCACGAAGGAAATGTCGCTCGCACTCCGATG
>DASQPR010000789.1:0-2986 GCA_035643815.1 Micromonosporaceae bacterium
TACGCAGCGGTGATCTCCGCGCCGCTGCGAGCGAAAAGCCGGAGCCGGCCGCCATCGAGCGCCGCGATAGCACGGACACCATCCCATTTGAATTCGTAGCCCCAGCCGTGACCGAGCGGCAGCGTGCCGGGTGTAGCAAGCATCGGCGCAACGGGCGACCCGGACACAGCACCCACGATAAGGTTAATTCCGCTGACGATGTTGGGGGGTCGCGATGCGGGCTATCTGGAAGGGCGCGGTGTCCTTCGGACTCGTGTCCATTGCGGTGAAGCTGTATGCCGCGACGGAAGAGAAGAACATCCGCTTCAACCAGGTGCACCGCGAGGATGGCGGCCGCATCAAATACCAGCGGGTCTGCTCGATCGACGGTGAAGAGGTCGCGTACGACGACATCGCCAAGGGCTACGACCTCGGTGGCGGGCAGATGGTGATCCTCACCGACGAAGACTTTGCCGACCTGCCGCTGTCGTCGTCACGCGCGATTGACGTGCTGGAATTCGTACCGGCCGACCAGGTCGATCCGATCCTGTTCGCGAAGGCGTATTACCTGGAGCCGGAGGGTCAGGCGACCAAGCCGTACGTGTTGCTGCGTGACGCGCTCGTCGAGTCGGACCGGGTTGCCATCGTCAAAGTCGCGCTGCGGCAACGAGAGCAGCTCGCCACGCTCCGCGTCCGCGACGGCGTGATGGTGATGAACACGATGCTGTGGCCGGATGAGGTGCGCGCGGCCGAGTTCGACTTCCTGGATGACGACATCAAGGTCCGCCCGGCCGAGCTCAGCATGGCGTCCTCGCTGATCGAGTCGATGACCGGCGAATTCGACCCGGACGAGTTCACCGACGACTATCGCGAGGCGCTTCAGCGGGTCATCGACGCGAAGGTGAGCGGCGAGGAGATCACCGAGCCGGAGCCGGAGCACGTCAAGCCGACCGCGGCGATCGACCTCATGGCGGCGTTGAAGGCATCGGTCGACCGGGCGAAGGCGGCTCGCGGCGAACGCGGCGGGCCGGTCAAGCCGAGCGCGCCGACGCCGATCACGTCCGCGAAGTCGGCCAAGAAGGCGGCCGCCGCGGCAAGTGACGACGAGACGCCGGCGAAGTCGACCCGGGCGAAGTCGACGACCGCGACAAAGCGGGCGACGCCGGCCAAGAAGGCCGCGCCGACGAAGTCCACCGCATCCGCCGCAAAGAAGGCCGCGCCGGCCAAGAAGACGGCGGCAGCGAAGAAGACCACATCGACCAGGAGCACCGCGAAGAAGGCGCCGGCTCGCAAAGCCGGCTGACCGCGGGTACGACGCCTGACCCGGCACCCGGAGCGACCCGACGGTCGCGTCTCACCGTGGCGTTGGCCAAGTGATGTTGGGCAAATGCACGTATCGCCGACCGGTAATAGGTGCAGATGCCCAACATCATGGTCAGCCTCGGCTAGCAGCACCGATCCGGTGATATCGGCGCGCCTCCGCTGTCACGTCGACCAGCGCGTATCCGGCGCGGATGAGTACGTTTTGGGACGCGACGTTGTCGGGCTCGGTTTCGGCTCGCACCTCGGTGACCCCGGGCTGCGTCAGCGCCCACGCGGTCAGCGCGTTTACGGCCTCGGTCACGTACCCGTGGCGTCGATGGATCGGCACGATGCCGTACCCGATCTCGACCGAGCCGACCAACGGCGCGGTATGGAAACCGATGTCCCCGATCACCGCGCCCGGCTGGTCGCCGCCATTGGCTGGCAACACGATCTGATACATGCCGAACCCGGGCCGCCACACGCCATCGTGTGCCTGAGCGATCAGCGCGCGGGCTGGCGGAAGCGTTCCGGGCAACGGATAGCCGTCGGCCCACGACCCGTCGCGCGGCCCGCCGTCGACAAGCCGCTCCGCCTCCGCCGGCAAAACTTCCCGCAATACGACCCGGCCGGCCCGAATCTCCACCCTTTGCCCCGCTACCACTCAACCGTCCCCCGTACCGCTGAACCCGCAAAGCCACCTACCCGCCGCAGCATGCCGGCGGACCGCACGCATCGTCGGCACAGCAAGGCTTCGGGGGCAGAGTGCCCACGTCGGGATCAAGCCTGACCGCCCAGAGTGGGCACTCTGCCCCGAAGCGAAGAAGTCCAAAGATCAACCCAGCATCTTCACGGACAGATCCCCGTCCGCATACCGTGACCGGATCACCTTCTTGTCGAACTTTCCGACCGATGTCTTGGGCACCTCGTCGATGAACGCCCACCGCTCGGGGAGTTGCCACCGCGCAATCCGTTCGCTCAGGAAGTCGCGCAACTCCTCGACCGTCACGGTCGCGCCCTCCTTGACAACGACGGTGGCCAGGGGGCGTTCGGTCCACTTGTCGTCCGGCACGCCAACGACCGCGGCTTCGAGCACCGCGGGATGTGCCATCAGATGGTTCTCGAGGTCGACCGATGAGATCCATTCGCCGCCGGACTTGATGACGTCCTTGGCCCGGTCGGTCAGTGTCAGGAATCCATCCGGCGACAACATGCCGACGTCGCCTGTCCGCAGCCAGCCACCTTGGAACTTTTCCGGATCCGGTTCCGTGTCGCCGATATAGGACTGCGTTATCCACGGCCCGCGTACTTCGAGCTCGCCGACCGACTCGTTGTCGTTGGGCATCACGTCGCCGCTCGGTCCGACGATCCGTGCCGCCACGGCCGCCGGAACCCGGCCCTGCGTGTAGCGATATCTCCAGGCCTCGTCCGCATCGACGCCGGCCGGCGGCCGGGCCACCGAGCCGAGCGGCGACATCTCGGTCATCCCCCATGCGTGGATGATCTCGACGCCGCGGTCGTGGAACGCGTGCATCAGCGCGGGCGGGCACGCCGAGCCGCCGACCACGGCCTCCTTGAGCGAGGAGAGGTCGGCCGGGTGCTGACCGAGATAGGACAGCAGATCGGTCCAGATCGTCGGTACGGCGCCGGCCAACGTCGGGCGTTCCGCCTCGATCATCGCGGCGAGCGGGGCCGCCTGCAGGAA
>DASQPR010000790.1:0-3785 GCA_035643815.1 Micromonosporaceae bacterium
CGTAGAACACGACGAAGTCATCGCCCGGCTGGACCTCGGCCTTCGTGGCACCGGCGGCGAGCACTCGCTTTTCGGTTGCCTCGAACTCGTCGACCGTGAAGTCGAGGTGGAACTGTTGCGGGACCGGACCGTCAGGCCAAATCGGCCGCGTGTAATTCGGAACCCTCTGGAACGCGATGCGCATCGGCTCGGCGCCTTTCAGCACGACCCACTCGTCGTCGGCGTACGCAATCGGCCAGCCGAGGATTTCGCCGTAAAACTCGGCCAGCGCACGCGGATCCGGGCAGTCCAGCACGACGCTGCGCGTCTTGATCGTGTCGGTCACGGTGATCCTTTCGTCGGGTGTTCTGTTTGGCCTTGAAGCCGAAGCCCACGCTGAGCCGCGGAGCCGAAGCCCACGCTGAGCCACGGAGCCCAAGCTCACGCTTAGCCGCGGAGCCGAAGCCCACGTGGCGTCACACGGAATCCGGCCGCGGCAAGCGCGTCGCCGAGCGGGCTCGCGTGCACCGACCCGCCGTCGGCCCGTTCGACCGACAAGGCGCCGAGGGCCCCACCATGTACGGCATCGGCCAGCGCCTTCGCGGCCCGACTGAGCAGGTCGGTGTCGTCGGTATAGGACAGCAGCGTCCGGCCGCCCCGCTCGACGTAGAGCACAAGTGATCCGTCGACGAGGACGACGAGCGCGCCCGCCTTCCGACCGGCGCGGTGCCCAGAGGTCGTGGCACCGGCCGACCCGTCCGCGGAAGTGGCGCCGTCGTCGACCACGCGTTCGGGCCACGGGAGAGCCGCACCATACGGGTTCGCCGGGTCGGTGCTCGCCAGCACCAGTGCGGCTGCCGTCCGCCGGGCCGGTGGCAAGGCGGCCCGGCTACTCGGAAGCCCACCGCCGCCCGGTGCGTCCGCTTCGGCCAGCGCACGAAGCCGGTCGACGGCACCCGGTACGGCGAATTGCGCCGCTCCGAGGCCCTCCACGAAGTACCCGCGCCGGGCGACGCCGCGTTCCTCCAGCGCTGCGAACACCGGATAGACCGCCGCAAAGCCACCCGTCACGTCTTCGGCGAACACGGCTCCGCGAGTGACGACGCCGTGCCGGTCGAGCAGCGCGTCCGCGGTCGCCGCCGCGCGACGCGTCGGGTCGACGTCTAGCTCCGGCAGGCGATACCACCGGCCGCCCATGGCCGGTGGCGGCGGGCGGGGCGTGTTGACGCCGCTGATGCCGCTCGTGCCCGGGGCGGCGCCGGCTCCGGTCGCCCCGCGCCGGCCGATGTCGAACCGATAGCCGCTGGCGCCCGGTCGGCGCAGTCGCGTCCGCGACGGAGTCGCCTTTGCACGGTGTGCGCCGGCGCCGCCGGTCTGCAGCGCGCGCAGCGGAGCGAGCGTGTCGTTGGACAAATAGCCGGCCCAGACCAGGTCCCAGATCGCGGCGGCGATGTCGGCGTCGGCCGGCGTCGGGCCGTCGGTCGCTGCCCAGTGGGCGGTGATCCGGTCGGAGAGACCGCGGAAGAACAGCGCCTGCCCATGGTCGAGGGATGCGAGCACCGCCTGGTGCAACGGGCCGGCGGCCGCTTCGGCGTCCGGTGGCGGCAGCAGCAGCGGTGCCACGTCCGCGTACGCCAGCCGGATCCAGCCGTCGTTCGAGCCGATCGAGCCGTGGCCGGCCCAGACCACCTCGCCGGTGGCGCACAGCTCGTCGAGGAACGCCGGCGCATAGTCGGCCACGCGGGCCGGCAACACGAGCCGTTCGAGCGCCGAGGCCGGCACGCTCACACCGTGGAGCGTCTCGATCGTGCGAGAGAGCGCTTCAACGCCTCGACCGGGCGAGACGATCTGCTGCCAGGCGGGCAGGAATCGCGCCAGCGCGGCCGGCGGCACGGGCTCGATTTCCTTGCGGAGCGCGGCCAGCGACCGCCGGCGCAGCATCCGCAGGACCTCGGCATCACAGAATTCGGTGCCGGCGCCATCCGGGGTGAACTCACCGGAAGCGACGCGTCCGTCCGCGACCAGTCGCCGAAGCGCTTGCTCCACCACGAACACGCCAAGGCCGAATCGTGCGGCGCAGGCGGCCGCGGTGAACGGCCCGTGTGTTCGGGCGTAGCGGGCGACGAGGTCGCCGAGCGGATCGGCCACCGGTGCCGTGTACGCCTCGGCGACGCCGACCGGCAGTGCCACTCCGAGGGCGTCGCGCATCCGGCCGGCGTCCTCGATCGCGATCCACCGTTGCTCGCCGGCGATGCGGACCTCGATGGCGCGCCGGGCCGCGCCGAGTTGGGCGAGCCAGCTCGGATCGATGCCCCGGACGGCCGCGTCCGCCACCGACAGGTCACCGATCCGGCGGAGCATCTCGGCGGCGTCCTCGGCGTCGCGCGGCGGGCGCGTCACGTCGAGCCACTGCAGCCGGCGCTCGGTCTCGGTCACCACGACCGGGTCCAGCAGTTCGCGCAGATCCACCCGGCCGAGCAGCTCGCCCAGCAGTGTCGAGTCGAGGGCGAGGGCGGCCGCCCGACGCTCGGCCAACGGTGCGTCGCCCTCGTAGAGGAACGCGCCGACATATCCGAAAAGCAGCGACCGGGCGAACGGCGACGGTTTGGGTGTCTCGACGTCGATCAGGCGGACGCGGCGACCGGCCAGGTCACGCATCAGCTCGACCAGGCCCGGCACGTCGAACACATCACGGAGGCATTCGCGCGCTGCCTCCAGCGTGATCGGGAAGTCGGGGAAGTCGCGGGCCACATCGAGGAGCTGGGCCGCGCGTTGGCGCTGCTGCCACAGTGGCGTTCGCCGGTTCGGGTCGCGTCGAGGCAGCAGCAGCGCACGGGCCGCGCACTCGCGGAACCGCGAGGCGAACAGCGCCGACGTGCCGACCGACTCTTCGACGATCGTCGCGATCTCGTCCGGATCGAACGCCACGAGATCGGCGCCCGGCGGTTCGTCGACGACGTCCGGCAGGCGGATCACGATCCCGTCGTCGGACGGCATCACCTGCGAATCAACGCCGTACCGCTCGGCTATCCGGCGGGCGATCGCCAGCGCCCAGGGCCCGTTTACCCGTGCGCCGAGGACACAGTGGACGGTCATCCGCCAGTCGCCCAGCTCGTCGCGGAACCGCTCGACCAGCACCGTACGGTCGTCCGGCAGCACCCGCGTCGCGTCGCGTTGCTCGCCCACGTACGCCAGGAGGTTGTCGACCGCCCACGTGTCGAGGCCCGTCGCGGTGAGCGACGCCCGAGCGGCATCGGGTTTGGCGGTGGTCAGCGTGCGCAACTGTGCGCCGATCGCCCGGCCCAGCTCGACCGGCCGACCGAGCGCATCACCCTTCCAGAACGGCATGCGCGCGGATGCGCCCGGTGCCGGCGAGACGAGCACCCGATCGGGCGTGATGTCCTCGATGCGCCAGGACGTCGACCCGAGCAGGAAGACGTCGCCGACCCGCGACTCGTAGACCATCTCCTCGTCGAGCTCACCGACGCGACCGCCACGCTCGGCACCGGCCAGGAACACGCCGAACAGACCCCGATCGGGGATCGTGCCGCCGCTGGTCACGGCGAGCCTCTGCGCACCGGGCCGAGCGGTCAGCATGTCGGTCATGCGATCCCAGACGAGACGCGGGCGGAGCTCAGCGAACGCGGTCGACGGATAGCGACCGGCAAGCATGTCGAGCACCGCATCGAGCGCGGACGACGGCAGCTCACCGAACGGCGCCGCCCGGCGGAGCAGCGCGGCCAACTCAGCGACGTGCCACGGCTCCATGGCGACCATCGCGATGATGTGCTGGGCCAGGACGTCGA